>JBBQFE010000207.1:0-5766 GCA_038321605.1 Mycobacteriales bacterium
GGCTGAAGTACCGCACCAGCTACGGCCAGAACGTGCTCGGACATCTGATCGAGACTTCTCACATCGCCGGGGTGATGGCCAGCGAGCTCGGCCTCGAGCCGGCGTTGATAAAGCGCGCGGCATTTCTGCACGACATCGGCAAGGCGCTGACCCACGAGGTCGAAGGCTCGCACGCGATCATCGGCGCGGAGTTGCTCCGCAGGTACGGCGAGAGCGACGCCGTGGCACATGCAGTGGAGGCACACCACAACGAGGTGGCTCCGCACACAGTCGAAGCGGTGCTCGTACAGGCCGCCGACGCCTGCTCCGCCGGGCGCCCCGGCGCCCGCCGTGAATCCCTCGAGACGTACGTCAAACGGCTGCAGCGCATCGAAGAGATCGCCTCGACGAAGCCGGGTGTGGAGAAAGTGTTCGCCATGCAGGCCGGACGGGAGGTACGCGTCATGGTGCTGCCCAACGAGGTGGATGACCTCGGCGCCGGTGTCATCGCGCGGGAGGTTGCCAAGCAGATCGAGGACGAACTGACCTACCCGGGCCAGATCAGGGTGACCGTCGTGCGCGAGTCCCGGGCGACCGAGGTGGCGCACTGACCTCTCGCGCTGCCGTAGCGGGTCGGATTCCACCAAATGTCGGGGCGGGGTCGGTTTGGTGCAGGTCGGGCTGCTACCGTCCGGACGCATGCAGCTGTTGATGGTCGAGGATGACGACCGCGTGGCAGCAGCCCTGCGCGACATCCTCACCCGCCATGGTTTCACCGTGCTCCGCGCGGTCGGCGCGGTGCAGGCGATCGACCTTCTCGACGACAAGATCCAGGTGATCCTCCTCGATCTCGGGCTTCCCGACGGCGACGGCTTCGAATTGTGCGCAGCAATCAGATCCGTTCGAGATGTGCCCATCATCATCACCACGGCGCGGTCAGATCTGAGGTCGCGGGTGCATGGCTTGCACATGGGCGCTGATGACTACCTGGTAAAGCCGTACGCGGTTTCGGAGTTGCTGGCTCGCATTCACGCGGTGACCCGACGCTCCCGGGCGGCGCAACCGCGGCTCGAGCGTGCCGTCCAGGTCATCCGGGTGCATGACCTGCAGATCGACCTGGGACGCCGAACCGTCCACCGCGGCGAGACCGAGGTCCCGCTGACCCGCAAGGAGTTCGGGATTCTGGAGGTTCTGGCAGCCGACCCGGGGATCGTGGTGCGCCGCGAGAGGCTTTTGAGTCAGGTCTGGGGCACCAGTTGGGTCGGTGACCAGCACACCCTCGACGTTCACGTCGCGGCGGTGCGCTCCAAGTGCGCAGATCCGGCCGTCATCGAAACAGTTCGCGGTGTGGGATATCGACTCGGCGGAGTGTGACCAGAAGTGCGCGTACGCCTCGGCGCCCTCATTCTCTGCCTGATGGCCGCCGCCCTCATCGCAATGGGCCTGCCGCTCGCGGCCGTGATCAGCAACGCCTACAACCGGGACATGTTCCTCGACCGGCTCAACGACACCGCCCGGTTCGCGGCGATCACTGCGCAGGCTGACTCCACCAACCAGTTGCAGAACGCCGGTACCGAGCTTCGGCGCTACCACGCCATCTACGGAATCGACTGCTTCGCGCTGGCCGACAACTCCTCGATCCGACTGTTCGCTGCCGGTCACCCGTTGCCCTCGGACGCGATCGCCCGGCAACGCATCGCCAGCGCACTCGGCGGACGCCGCAGCCGACCGCCCGCCGCGGGTTGGCCTTGGTCAAGCCGGCGGATGGTGGTCGCCGAACCCATCGTGCGGGGCGGTGATGTCGTGGGCGCCATGGTCACGGTCTCACCCACAGACCGCATGCGTCATCGGGTGCTGCTGGCCTGGACAGGTCTGCTGGTGCTGGGGCTGGCGGCCTTGGCGGTGTGCGCGTTCGTGGCGGACCGACTCGCGCGCTGGGTGCTGCGTCCGGTGCAGGTTCTCGATGTCGCCACCAACGAGGTCGCTACCGGCCGGCTGGACGCTCGGGTGGCCGCGGAGTCCGGGCCGCCGGAGCTTCGGAGACTCGCGGCCTCGTTCAACGGCATGGCCGGCCATGTCCAGGCCTCGCTGGAGCAGCAGCGGGCGTTCGTGGCTGACGCCTCGCACCAACTGCGCAACCCGCTCGCCGCGCTGCTACTGCGGCTGGATGACCTGTCCAGCCGGGTACCCCATGAGCTCCGGACCGACACCGACCAGGCAGTGGACGAGGGCCGGCGGCTGGTGGACATCCTGGAACGACTGTTGGAGCTGGCCCGCGCCGAGCACGCCGGTCAGAGCATCGGTGCGTGCGACCTGGTGGAGTTGGTGCAACAGCGGTTGGAGACCTGGCGCCCCATTGCCGATGCACGCGATGTTGCCGTGGTCGTGAGGGCGCCTGCGTCGTTGACGGTGTGGGTCGACGAGGCAGCGTTGTCAGGGGCGGTGGACGTGGTGATTGACAACGCCCTGAAGTTCTCGCCGTTGGGCGGTGCGGTCGAGGTCACGGTCACCGGCCAGGGCACCCTGGGCGTGGTGTCGGTGCGAGATTCCGGCCCGGGCTTGTCAGCCGACGAACTCGGACGTGTGGGCGACCGGTTCTGGCGTAGCGCATCGGGGCAGAACGTGCCGGGTTTCGGCCTTGGCCTGAGCATCGCCCGGGCATTGTTGGAGCCGGCGGGTGGCGCATTGGAATTCCGGACGCAGCCCGGCGGTGGCCTCACCGTTGAGGTGTTGGTGCGTCGGGAACCGGTCAGTTCTTCTGCTGGCGGAACCACCTGAGCGCACCGGGGTGTAGCGGGACGGGATCGGTGGCGATGGCCGAGCGTTCGTCCATGCCGTTCAGGGCTGGCGCGGATCGCACGATGTCGGCCTGGTCCCCGAACAGCGTCTCCACGACGAGCTCGGCGACCGCAGCGGATACCGAGGTGTTGCAGACCACGAGGTTGGCCACAGCGAGCGTTTCCACGGTGCCGCTGATTCCGTAGGCGCCGGTGGGGATCGTCGCGGTCCGGTAGGCACCGTTGTAGTTGGCGCTCATGCGGACGGCGACTCCACCGAGTGGCACGAGTTGGTAGCGGGGGTCCGCCAGTAGTTTCTGGATCTGGGCGGTGGGCAGGCCGCCCGACCAGAAGAACGCGTCGATCGTGCCACTGGCCAGCTGTGCCACCGACTGGTTGATGTCCAGTGACATCGGCTTTATCGAAGAGATCGGGAGGTTGGCCTCGGCGAGCAGCCGTCCTGAGATCAGGCGAACTCCGGATCCGGCCGAGCCCAGTGAGACCCGCTTGCCGCGCAGGTCGGAGATCGATCCGATGTGGGCTCCGGCGACGGTGACCAGCTGGATGTAGTCGTCATAGACCCGCGCCAGCGCCTGGAACTGCGCCGGTTGGGTGAACGGCGACTGGCCCAGCACGGCCAGCGCCGCGGCATCGGCAGCTGTCACCGCGCAGTCGGCGCTCCCGTCGCGCAGACGTTGCAGGTTCTGCAATGAACCGCTGCTGGTCTGCACGTCGACGCGCAGCCTCGAATCCCGTCGGTGAACCTGCGCGGCGAGGGCGGTGGCGAACTGGTTGTACACGGCGTTCTTGGCACCGGAGGTGATCCGAAGCTGCCCAGCCGGGCTGTCCAACTGGCGGGCGGAGCGGTAACCGTACGCGGCGAGCAGGCCGATCACAGCCACTCCGACCACCGCACCGGCGATCCACCGACGTCGGGACCGGCGTCGCAGCGACTCGGGTTTCACCGGTCAACCGTAAGTCAGGCGCTCCGGCCGACGTAGGCTGGTACGCGATATGAATGCCGAAGCCCCCGCCGCAGCTATCGAACTCGGCGCACGCCAGCCCGCCGAATCGGTCGCCGGACGCACCTATGCCATCCGCACCTACGGATGCCAGATGAACGTCCATGACTCCGAACGTCTGGCGGGGCTGCTGGAGCAGGCCGGCTACGTCCGCGCGGCCGACCAGTCAGGAACCGATGCGGACCTGGTGGTCTTCAACACCTGTGCGGTTCGGGAAAACGCCGACAATCGCCTGTACGGGAACCTCAGCCACCTCGTTCCGGTCAAGCTGGCCCGTCCCGGAATGCAGATCGCGGTCGGTGGCTGCCTGGCGCAGAAGGACCAGGATCTGGTGCTCGCGAAGGCGCCCAACGTGGACGTGGTGTTCGGCACCCACAACCTCGCCAGCCTGCCGGTCCTGCTGGAGCGGGCCAGGCACAACGCCTCGGCCCAGGTCGAGATTCTCGACAGTCTGCAGAACTTTCCGTCGGACCTACCCAGCAGGCGCGACTCGGCGTTCTCCGCCTGGGTGTCCATCTCGGTCGGGTGCGACAACACCTGCACCTTCTGCATCGTGCCCAGTCTCCGCGGTAAGGAATCCGACCGCCGACCGGGCGACGTGCTCGCCGAGAGCGAGGCACTTGTCGGCGAGGGCGTCACCGAGATAACCCTGCTCGGGCAGAACGTCAACTCCTACGGGCGTTCGTTCGGTGACCAGCAGGCCTTCGGCAAGCTGCTGCGAGCCTGCGGCGGCATCGCCGGCCTGGATCGCGTGCGGTTCACCAGTCCCCATCCGCGCGACTTCACCGACGACGTCATCGCCGCAATGGCGGAGACCCACAATGTGTGCCCGCAGCTGCACATGCCCATGCAGTCCGGTTCGGACGCCGTGCTCAAGGCCATGCGCCGGTCCTACCGGCAGGCTCGCTACCTGTCCATCATCGAGGCGGTCCGGCGTTGCATGCCGGCGGCTGCGATCACCACAGACATCATCGTCGGGTTCCCCGGCGAGACCGAGGCCGACTTCGAACAGACTTTGGACGCCGTCCGGCAGGCGCGATTCGCCAGCGCCTACACGTTCCAGTACTCGCCGCGGCCCGGCACACCGGCTGCCACGATGACCGATCAGGTGCCCAAAGAGGTGGTCCAGCAGCGATACGAACGGCTCATCGAGCTTCAGGAACAGATCAGCTGGGACGAGAACAAGCGTCTGGTCGGCACCCCGGTCGAGGTTCTGGTCAGCACCGCAGTCGGCAAGAAGGATGGCGCCACGGGTCGGGTGACCGGCCGCGCACGAGACGGCCGACTGGTGCACGTGGCGACCGGCGCCGACCAGATCAGCCCAGGCGATGTGGTGACCGCTGCCGTCACCTACGCCGCGCCGCATCACCTCGTCGCCGACTCGGAGATCACCGAGCATCGCGGCTGGCCAGGACCCCGGCCGCGAGGGCAGGTCCACGCCGGCGTCACGGCTGCGGCTGGTCGAACCGCCAGCGGGTTGTTGAGCATCGGCACCCGTCCCGCGGAGTAGTGATCCCAGCCGGCTCCTGACGGCAGAACCGGATCAGTCGGGGAGCAGTGCTCGCCGCTGAGCAACATCCGCTTCGGCTTTGGCGATCCTGGCCGCGTCACCCGCGGTCACGGCCTTGGCCAGCTTGGCCTCGGCCTCGGCCAGCCGTTCCCGCAGCTGCGCCAGGAACGGGTTCGACTCTGCCGCGCCACGCTTCCAGTCGGCGTCCAGGGCCTCCCGTACCCGCTGCTCTGCGGCCCGCATCCGATCCTCGGTTCGGCGCATGGCATCGCGGGGAACGTGTCCGATGCCCTCGAGGCGCTCCTGAAGATCACGCAGCGCAACCTGGGCCTGACGGGGATTGGTCAGGTCCAGCGCCCCAGCCTCGGCGATGATCGCCTCTTTCTCCTTCAGATTCTGGGCCTGCTCGGCGTCCCGCTCGGCGAACACGCCCGACCGTCGTTCGAAGAAGCTGTCCTGGGCAGCCCTGAACCGCTTC
>JBBQFE010000208.1:0-5760 GCA_038321605.1 Mycobacteriales bacterium
CACGGATGCTCCTGGAACATCCGTCGGGGCATTCCGATGGCGGCTGCCATGATGTGCAGTTCCTCTCGGTCATCAGCCAGCAGATGACAGAAGTCGGTGTAGCGCAGTCCCGCGTCGGGGTAGGCGCGCAGGGTGTCGACATAGCAGCTCATCTCGCTGGACACATTACTTCCGCCGCGTTCAGCCAGGAGTCCAGCCGAGAGTTCTGCCGACACCCGTTGTTCCGAGGCCGTCCCGCCGGTGCCTCCGGGTGGGCAGTCACCTGACCGTCACGATCTGCGCCTAGTCTCGAGCGGTGACCGTTGACCAGCCGTCGGACTCAGCCCTTCGTCGAGCCGTGCGTCGCGCGCGGGACGGCGCGTCGCTCGATGTGACCGAGGCCGCGGTGCTGATGGCCGCCCGGGGCGACCGCCTGACCGAGCTGATGGCCATCGCCGCAGCGGTACGAGACGCCGGACTCCGGGCCGCCCACCGCCCGGCGATGATCACCTACTCCCGCAAGGTGTTCATCCCGCTCACCCGCCTGTGCCGGGACCGCTGTCACTACTGCACGTTCGCGACCGTTCCACACAAGGTGCCTGCTGCCTTCCTCGAGATCGACGAGGTCATCGCGATCGCCGAGCAGGGCGCTGCCCTGGGCTGTAAGGAGGCGTTGTTCACCCTCGGCGATCGACCAGAGGACCGGTGGCCGCAGGCAGCGGCATGGCTGGACGAGCGGGGCTACGACTCCACGCTGGACTACGTGCGCGCCGCGGCCATCGCCGTACTGGAACGAACCGGACTGTTGCCGCACCTCAATCCCGGGGTCATGTCGTGGACGGAGTTGCAGCGACTCAAGCCGGTCGCCCCCAGCATGGGAATGATGCTCGAGACGACCGCCCGTCGGTTGTTCAGCGAGCCGGGCGGGCCGCATTACGGCAGCCCCGACAAGGACCCCGAGGTGCGGCTGCGGGTACTCACCGACGCCGGACGCCTCAACATTCCCTTCACCACCGGGATCCTGGTGGGAATCGGGGAGACCAGGACCGAGCGGGCCGAGTCCCTCTTCGCGATCAGGTCGATCGCTCGACAGTTCGGCGGCGTGCAGGAGGTGATCGTCCAGAACTTCCGGGCCAAGGACGACACGGCCATGCGTAACGATCCCGATCTGGACCTCGACGAGTACCTGGCCACGTTGGCGGTGTCCCGGCTGGTACTCGGACCGAAGATCCGCCTGCAGGCTCCGCCCAACCTCGTCGACCTGACCGAGTGCCTGCTGCTGATCGGGGCGGGCGTGGACGACTTCGGCGGCATCTCGCCGCTCACGCCGGACCATGTCAACCCCGAACGGCCGTGGCCCGCGCTGGACAAGCTCACCCGCCTGCTGGCCGACGGGGGCCTGCTGCTGGCCGAGCGCCTCACCGCGCAACCCCCTTACGTCATCGCTGAAACCCCGTGGCTGGACCCTCGGCTGCTGCCGCACGTCCGGGCGCTGGCCGACCGGCGCACCGGGCTTGCGGCGCTCGGCGAGGACGGCGCGGTGCTGAGCCCGGTCGGCCTGCCCTGGCAGGAGCCGGACGCGCAGTGGGAATCCAGCGGCCGTACCGATCTGCACGCCAGCGTGGACACCGAGGGCCGCACCGAGGACCGGCGCAGTGACTTCAGCGATGTCTACGGTGACTGGAACTCCCTGCGCGATCAGGTCTTCTCGCCAGGCAGCGCCGCCCTGGACTCCGACGTCGCTGCTGCCCTTCGCGCGGCCGAGCGGGACCCGGGCGGCCTCAGCGACAGTCAGGCGCTGACCCTGATGCAGTCCGACGGTGCGGGACTGGACGCCGTTGCCGCGCTGGCCGATCAGCTTCGCGCGGACGCGGTCGGCGATACCGTGACCTACATCGTCAACCGCAATATCAACTTCACCAACGTCTGTTACACCGGCTGCCGGTTCTGTGCCTTTGCCCAGCGAGCGACCGACACCGATGCCTACACCCTGTCCACCGAGGAGATCGAGCAGCGGGTGGCGGAGGCGGCGGCGGACGGCGCCACGGAGATCTGCATGCAGGGCGGCATCGATCCCGCCCTTCCCGCGTCGGCCTACTTCGATCTGGCGCGCGCGGTGAAGCGGGCGGTACCGGGTATCCACCTGCATGCCTTCTCGCCGATGGAGGTCGTCAACGGCGCGTCCCGGGCGAACCTCTCGATCGAGGAGTTCCTGATCGCGGCGAAGGAAGCGGGTGTCGACTCGCTGCCCGGTACGGCGGCGGAGATCCTCGACGATGAGGTCCGCTGGGTACTCACCAAGGGCAAGTTGCCCACCTCGGCGTGGATCGAGGTGATCACCACGGCGCATCGGGTGGGCCTGCCGACCACCAGCACCATGATGTTCGGCCATGTGGATCACCCCCGCCACTGGGTGGCTCACCTACGACTGCTGGCCCGCTTGCAGGACGAGACCGGTGGCTTCACCGAGTTCGTCCCGCTGCCCTTCATCCACAACCAGTCGCCGATCTATCTGGCGGGCCTGGCACGGGCCGGCGCTTCACCTCGCGAGGTGAAAGCCGTGCACGCCATGGCCCGGATCATGCTGCACGGCAGGATCCACAACATCCAGACCAGCTGGGTGAAACTCGGCGAGCAAGGTGCCATCGACATGCTGCGCAGCGGCGTGAACGACCTCGGCGGAACCTTGATGGAGGAGACCATCTCGCGGATGGCGGGTTCGGAGTACGGGTCCCGTCGCAGCATTGCCGAACTGGAGGATCTGGCCGCTAAGGCCGGAAGACCCGCTCAGCAGAGAACGACACTTTATAAGCCGGTATCTTCGGTTTTGAAGTAGTTGTGAGGTCTCGTTTACTCCTCGTCACGACACCGCTACGTAAAAAGTTCCTCGGATAGCAGGTCTCGGCTTGACTAATGGGTAACGACACGGGTGTAATTCGTGTCATGTCATTCACCGCCGAGATCCGCCCCCGGTTCAGTGCCGGTGGCACTTCGGCGACCGGACGAGCGTCCGCCCGGACCAGCGTGATGCTGGCCCCGCGCGACGTCCCTGCCAGCCGGCGGGATCAGCAGCACGAGCACAACCTCAGCACCGCACCACCCGCACACGACCGCCGTAGGAGAACCCCGTGACGGAAACGCCCGTACACCTCGCCGAAGCGGATCTGCCCGGCATCTTCGGCCTGCCGGATGAGCAGAGTTGGCAGGAGCGCGCGCTGTGCGCCCAGACCGATCCTGAAGCCTTCTTTCCCGAGAAGGGCGGTTCCACCCGCGAGGCCAAGAAGATCTGCGTCGGCTGCGAGGTGCGCGGTGAGTGCCTTGAATACGCGCTGCAGAACGACGAGCGCTTCGGCATCTGGGGCGGCCTGAGCGAACGCGAGCGTCGCAGGGTCAAGCGCCGCGCGGTCTGATCGAAAGCAACGACTGCCGGCTTACAGCGGCGGGGGATCGATCTCGTCCGGGGATGAGCCCAACAGTCGGGCGACCTGTTCGACCACCACGTCATGGACGAGTTCACCGAGTTCGTCCGGGTGATGGGCCCGGCTTTCCAGTGGGCGACGGTAGATGATGATCACCGGGCCCGCGATGTGCGCGAAGCCATTGCGGTAGAGCCGGGAAAGCGGAACGGCGTTGTCATCGAGCACGTCGGAGTCGTAGTCGAAGTCCGCAGTTCCATGGTGGTGCACGGCGGGTACGTCCTCCACCGCGAACTCGACCTTGGACAGTTGCTCGCCGATACGTGGATGCAGGTGCTCGACCGCGCTGAGCACCATCGCGTCGAACACGTCCGAGCGACTGTGGGCGATCGGCAACGAGGCGGGTGCCAGCATTCCTCGCAGTCCCCGTCCGCGCCGGTCGCGTCGACCGCGATGGCTGCCCGTCGGTTGGCTGCCCGTCGGTTGGCTGCCCGGTGGTTGGCTGCCCGTCGTGCCCGACGTTGCCTCACTGGTCATAGTGCGCCGAGCTTAGTCGACCCCGCTGACCACCCGGCGGACTCGCAGCTCAGCCGCCACCCGCCGCGGTCAGTCCCTGCCCGCGTCGCGACACGCGCGGCCCTGACCGGTCGCTAACCACGGATTGGCGGCCACGGCGACTACTGTCTGCGATTGTGAGGCATGTCCGTCGGTGCACCCGGCCAGGTTGCGTTCAACCAGCCGTGGCCACCTTGACGTACATCTACTCCGACTCCACGGCAGTCGTCGGCCCGCTGGCGGCGTTCGCAGAACCTCATTCCTATGACCTGTGCGAAGAGCACGCGGTGCGGCTGACGGTGCCGCGAGGCTGGGAAGTCATGCGGCACGTCGGGGAGTTCCCGTCACCACTGCCGCACGCCGACGACCTCGAGGCGCTGGCAGATGCCGTCCGCGAGGCGGCCAGGGTCGAGGTGCGACCGTCCGAACCGTCCCGGGACCCCAGCTCGCCGATGGGTCGTCGAGGACACTTGCGGGTCGTTCCGCCCTCCGTCTGAGTCGTTCCGCTGTCCGGGTCCGCCGGGCAGGATCGGTAGGATCTGGCCAAGCTGATCGCCCGGCTGCCCCCGAGCCCGATGAGGAGCCCCTCTCCCGATGCCTGACCTGTCCCAGATCGTCAAGGCCTACGACGTGCGCGGCACGGTGCCGGATCAGCTGAACGCGGATGTGGCGCGCGCTCTGGGTGCCGCGGTCGTCACGGTTACCGGGGCGACCAAGCTGGTGGCGGGGCATGACATGCGGGAGTCCGGTCCGGAGCTGCTGGACGCGTTCGCCGAGGGCGTCCTTAGTCAGGGCGCTGACCTGGTCTCGATAGGACTGGCCTCCACCGACCTGCTCTACTTCGCCTCCGGACACCTCGATCTGCCCGGGGCCATGTTCACCGCCAGCCACAACCCCGCCCGCTACAACGGAATCAAGCTGTGTCGCGCGGGCGCACAACCCATCGGGCAGGATTCGGGACTGGTCGACATCCGGGTAGCGGCCCAGTCCTATCTGGACGGGCAAGCCCCCGTCGCGGCCGGTACGGTCGGCACCCGCTCTGAGGTGAATCTGCTCTGTGGGTACGCGGAGTACCTACGATCGCTGGTCGATCTCAGCGGTTCGCGCAGACTCAAGGTGGTCGTCGATGCCGGCAACGGCATGGCCGGCTACACCGTGCCCGCTGTGCTGGGCGATCAGCTGTTGCCGGCGCTGCCGCTGGACATCGTCGAGCTCTACTTCGAGCTCGACGGCAACTTTCCCAACCATGAGGCCAACCCGCTGGAGCCGGCGAACCTGGTGGACCTGCAGAAGGCTGTGATCGCCGAGGGAGCCGACATCGGGCTGGCCTTCGACGGCGACGCCGACCGGTGCTTCTTCATCGATGCCGACGGCAACGCGGTCTCGCCGAGTTCGGTGACGGCGCTGGTGGCGGTCCGGGAACTGGCCAAGTCACCGGGCTCGCCGGTGATCTACAACCTGATCACGTCGCGCGCGGTGCCCGAGGTGATCAGCGAACACGGCGGCGTGCCGATCCGTACCCGGGTGGGGCATTCGTTCATCAAGGCCCGGATGGCCGAGACGGGCGCGGTATTCGGCGGCGAGCACTCGGCGCATTACTACTTCCGCGACTTCTGGCGTGCCGACACCGGCATGCTGGCGGCGATGCACGTGCTGGCTGCCCTCGGCGAGCAACAGGGCAGCCTGGCCGAGCTGACGGCCGGCTATGCCCGCTACAGCGCGTCCGGTGAGATCAACTCCGAGGTCGTCGACCAGCAGGCTCGCGTTGCCGCGATCCGGGAGCACTACGTGGCCCAGGGCGCGACCGTGG
>JBBQFE010000209.1:0-5747 GCA_038321605.1 Mycobacteriales bacterium
GATCCGGACGAACCCGATCAGGTCGACCTGGACGAAGTGGTCGATGCTCAGCCCGGTCATGTCCTCGATGGTGCTCACCAGCAGCTGCGCGCCACCGGACTTGTCGCCCTTGGCGTCGGTCACCCCGTCGGTGTAGGCGGAGTTGAGTTTGGCCTTGCCATGACCGGGAATGTCGACGTAGGAGTCACGCGGGAACGAGATGATGGTGGCCTTGGACCCGTTGGCCGGGACGTGCAGCAGCATCATCGTGTCGGTGTTCAGGCTGCCACCATCGCGGCCGATCCCGAGTGCATTCAGTTCGGCATCGGTGGCGGTCTGCCGGTCGTCGTTGCCGACGATCAGGATGTTCTGGTCCTGGCCGTCGATGTTCTTCTTGCCCGCAGCGGTCGTCGGATTGATCGCGTTCACCCGGGAGATGTCAGCGTTGAAGTTGCGGTAGGTCGCCCACGCCCAACCGCTGCCGAGCAACACCACGAGCGACAGGATGCCGGCGACGACCTGCACCCCGATCGCCACGCCGCTCAGGGCGTCCGAGCCGCGGCTGCCCCGTCGCCGTTCGGAGCGGGTTGCAGGTCGGTCGCCGCCGGGCCGGTTCGGGCCCGTCGCGGTCGCGCGAGCATGTCTGCGACCGCGGGGATCGAGTTCCGGCGGGAGACCACCATTGCCCGTGGATCCGGGTCCGTCGTAGTTCGAAGGCACCCGGTGAGGGTACCCGGCGAGCCTGAGAATCCCGGCAGAGTGTGAAACCATGCACGCCATGCGTGTTTTCGTCACCGGCGGGGCCGGGTTCATTGGTTCGCAGTACGTCCGCGAGATCCTCAACGACAGGTTCGAGGCTTTTCAGGGCGCCGAGGTGACCGTCTTCGACAAGCTCACCTATGCAGGCAATCTCGCGAACCTGGCGTCGGTCTCTGATAGCCCGCGCTACCGCTTCTTCCATGGCGACATCTGCAGTGCTGCGGATCTCGACGCTGCGCTGCCCGGCCACGACGTGCTCGTCAACTTCGCTGCCGAGTCGCACGTGGACCGCTCCATCACCGGCGCCGCCGACTTCATCCAGACCAACGTGCTCGGCGCGCAGCAGGTGTTCGACGCCGCCCTCCGGCACGGCGTCGGTCGTGTGGTGCACATCTCCACCGACGAGGTGTACGGCTCCATCGACGAGGGAGCGTGGACCGAGGACCACCTGCTCGAACCCAACTCCCCGTACTCGGCGGCGAAAGCCGGCTCCGACCTGATCGCCAGGGCCTACGCGAAGAGTTACGGTCTCGACATCTCGATCACCCGATGCTCGAACAACTACGGACCTTTCCACTTTCCGGAGAAGGTCATTCCGCTGTTCGTGACCAACCTGCTGGACGGGCACAAGGTGCCGTTGTACGGCGAGGGCGCGAACGTGCGGGACTGGCTCTACGTGGCAGACCACTGCCGGGGGATCCAGCTCGTCGTCGAACAGGGCAAGGCCGGCGAGTTCTACAACATCGGTGGCGGTCGTGAACTGTCCAACCGGGAGCTCACCGAGAAGTTGCTTGCCGCGACGGGCCGGGACTGGTCCTACGTGCAGCAGATCGTCGACCCGCGCGGTGGCGGACACGACCTGCGTTACGCAGTCGACTACTCCAAGATCGCAGAGCTGGGTTACCGCCCGCAGATGACGTTCGAGGATGGCCTGGCCGAGACGGTCCGCTGGTTCACCGACAACCGTGACTGGTGGGAACCGCTCAAGGAGCGGGCTGCGGTCGCGCACATCGAGAAGGTCTGAGGTGTCGGCAGCATCTGAGCTTCCAGCAGCATCCGAGGCATCGACGGCCGCTGAAGCGCCAGCTCCTCAGCGCTGGTTGATCACGGGTGCGAATGGTCAGTTGGGTACCGATCTGCAGCTGGTGCTGTCACTGGGCGGCAGCGAGGTCGTGTTGGCCCTGGGTAGCAGGGAACTGGACATCACCGACTCGGCGGCGGTCGCGGCGGTCGTCGGCGACTTCGACCCGGACGTCATCGTGAACGCCGCGGCGTATACCGCCGTGGACAAGGCAGAGAGCGATGCTGACGCTGCCTACCGGGTCAACGCTGCCGGTCCGGCGCTGCTGGCGGCTGCCGCCGCCCGCGCCGGCGCCAGGCTGATCCAGGTGTCCACCGACTACGTCTTCGCCGGCGACGCCACCGAACCGTACGAGGTCGACGCGGAGCCGGCACCGAAATCGGTGTACGGCAGCACCAAGCTGGCCGGTGAGATTGCTGTCCGTGAGCTCGCGCCCGAGCTGGGCTACGTGGTACGCACCGCCTGGGTGTACGGCGGCACCGGGGCCAACTTCGTCAAGACCATGGCCCGGCTGGAGAAATCTCACCCGCAGGTCACCGTCGTGGATGATCAGCGCGGCTCTCCGACGTGGTCCTACGACCTGGCCCGCGCACTCGTCGAGCTGGCGCGTTCGACGGCGCCGGCGGGCGTTTACCACTGCACCGGCAGCGGTGACACCACCTGGTTCGGCTTCACCCAGGCCATCTTCACCGAGCTCGGCGCGGATCCCGCCCGGGTACAGCCGACCACCAGCGACCAGTTCGTTCGTCCTGCGCCGCGGCCGGCCTTCTCGGTCCTCAGCGACCGCGCGTGGTTGGCGGCCGGCCTGACGCCGATGCCACACTGGCGCGCGGCGCTCACTGCCGCGTTTGGCCAGTCGGGGGAGGCTTTTCGCGCCGGCTGAGGTCAGGCCGCCGCTGCGCGGTAGGCGTGCACCGTCTGCTCGACGCAGCGCTGCCAGGTGAAGGTGCGGGCGTGCGCGCGTCCCTGAGCTATCAGGGTCTGGGTCGGTGTCGTCGCCAGCGCCTCGCCCAGCGCGGCGGCCAACGACTGCCAGTCGTCCACCGGTACCAGGCTGACCATCGCGCCGGCGCCGTCGAGCACCTCGACCACCGCCGGTACGGCGGAGGCCACCACCGGCGTGCCGGAGGCCAGCGCCTCCAAGGGCGGCAGGCCGAAACCCTCGTACCGCGATGGGAAGGCCAGTAGCCTGGCGTGCGCGACCAACGCGCGCAGGGTGGGGCCCGCCACATAGCCCGGCAGCAGCAGCTGGGTCGGATCGATACCTGCGGTCTCCAGCTCGGGACCCCAGCCGGGCGGACCCACCAACACCAGGGGCGGAACCGACGATTCGGTCGCCAGCAGTTCGCGGTACGCCCGCAGCAGCACGTCCAGTCCCTTGCGTGGCTCCAGGGTGCCGACCGCCAGCAGGTACTCCGCAGGAAGGTTCAGTCCGGTCGGCCTGACAGTTGCTTCGAACCAGTCCTCGGCCACCCCGAGCGGCGTCGGATGCACCTGCTCCGAGCTGAGGCCGTAGGTCTCGATGACCTCGTCGGCAATGGCCCGGGTAGGGGTGAGCACCGCCGCGGCTCGGGAGACGGCGCGCGGCACCAGGGTGCGATTGGCCAGCGATGAGGGATCGACCAGCTCGGGGAATCGGAGAAAGCTCAGATCGTGGATCGTCACCACGCCGGCCGCACGCCGCGGTGGGGGCAGTACGAAGTTCGTTCCGTGCACGACGTCTGCGCTGCCCATCAACCATTCGGCGGGCGGGTTGTCACCTCTCAGCCAACGGGCGTGCAGTAGCCGGGCCGGCACCGGCCGGTGCACCGCCCGCACCCCGGGCGGCAGCCCTGCCAGCGCGTCGCGTCCGCGCAGGGTGAATGCCGAGGCGCTGACGTCCAGCTCGGGCCGGGTGGCCAAGCCCGCCAGCAGGTTCTCGACATAGCGGCCGATGCCGGTACGAAATCCGGCCAGCGGGGTGACGTCTACGGCCACCCGCAGGCGGTTCGTGCTCACCGAGCCTTGGAGCAGTGCCAGATGATGAAGTGCGCGTCCGGCTCGAAGCCGTAGCGGCGGGCTTCGCGCTCATTGGCGATCGGGGTCAGACTGTCCGGGTCGGCATGGCTCATCAGGTCCACCTCGTCGATGTCCGGACCCGACAGCCCGTTGTCGAAGTCCTTTCGACGGATTCGGTCGATCAGCGGCTGGGGCACCAGGCACTCCACCGAGAAGCCGGCCGCCTCCAGCTGATTCCGCAGATCCCAGCCGAACCGCCAGTACACCAGGGTGTTGTCGCCGTGGTACTCCTCGGTCACCGGAGGCGCGGTGATGCCCTGCGGCATCGGAATCATCAGCATCACCGAACCGCCCGGGGCCATCACCCGGTACAGCTCGGCCAGGGCCCGGTGGGTGTCCGGCACGTGTTCGAGCACGTGCGGCGTGAGCACCACGTCCAACGAGCCGTCGGGCAGGTCGATGTCCTGAAGATCGAGGCGGATCGCAGCCTTGTGAGCGGACTCGTCGTAGTCACTGGAGGTGTACTTCACGTTCTTCGCCATGAAGTCGCGGTACCGCTGATCCAGCCGCGGACTGGTCTCGAGTACCCGTTGGCCGGCCGAGTACGGCACCCGCCGGGTCCAGCACCAGTACAGGAATCGATCGCGGGCGATGCTGCCGCAGTGGGGGCAGTTGGCGCCCTCGCTGTGCGCTGCCCCGGCGAACTCGGCGCCGTGCCAGCCACAGATGTTGCAGACCCGCTGCAGCGACCCCTTGTCAGACGCTGAGCGCGAGGAGCGCCACGGCGTGAGCCGGGGATCGCCGGAGCTGTCTTTCTTGATGAGCAGCTGGCGGATCTTGTTGCGGCCTGTTGCCACTATCGACATCTTCGTTGCTCCCACGTTTGTCGTTGCTGGGCGGTAGCTGAGGGGCTTGCGTCAGCGTGGATCTAGCAGATCGTAGTCAACGCAGAGGGAATCCCACCGCGATTCGAACGCCGCTTCAGAGAATTGTTGAACCCGGGTCATCGCCGAGGCCGCGAGCCGGGCGCGCAGCGTCTCATCGGTTGCCACCTGTACGGTGCGAATCTTCAGCTCGCGCTCGTCCGACCAGCGGAAGCCGTCCACCGCCTGCCGGACGATCTCGCGCTGACCGGCGCGGTCGATGACCACCGGCACGCACCCGCCGGCCATCGCTTCGGCGGTGGTCATGCCGAAGTGCTCGTTCGTCCACGGTCGCTTCTCGGTGTTCTCGTTCAGCCCGGTCGCCGACCAGAAGATCGAGGACGTCGACATCAGGGACTCGACCAGTGATCTCGGCGCGTTCGGGTGGATGTCCACCGGCAGTCCCGCCGCGGCAGCCGTGACCTTGTCCAGGTAGGGCCGTTGGCTGGCCTCACAACCGCCGACGACTGCCAGGCGCCATCCTTCCAACTGCCCCGTGCGGACCAGCCGGCCGAACATCTCAACCATCTCGAGCTGGCGCTTCGAGTGTCCGTAGCCGGGCGCGAAGAACCTGCCGACGCTCAGGATGGTGGGCTGCCGCTGCGCGGAGGCGGTGATTCGCTCGACCTCGATGGGTGGAAAGAGCACCTCCGACGGCAGGTCCCACAACCGCGCGATCCAGCTCTGGGTGTACACCGAGTTGGCCAGAATGACGTCGTACTCACGCGCGAAGCTGACATCATGTGGATTGCGACGCAGCCAGGGAAAGCGGTTGCCGAGCACCTCCGCCGGGTTGAAGCGGCTGTTGACCACCGACAACTTGCTCAGCGCCACGCCCAGTTGGCGGCTGTCCGATGAACTCGGCGAGAAGGTGTCCGATCGCACCTGGATCTCGCGCAGATCCGCCGAGGCCGGGATCGCCACCTGCACCGAGGTGAAACCGACGGTGACGGTGAACCTTCCGAGCACCTCACCGGCCTTGGTCTGGACGACGACCTCGACGGGCT
>JBBQFE010000210.1:0-5713 GCA_038321605.1 Mycobacteriales bacterium
CACCGGGCAAGGCAGGACACGATGGACGATGCGGTGGAAGCCCGCACTCAACGCGTTCGCGATCACCTTCGCCGACCGCTGGCCAGCAGCAGAAACCTACTAATGAAAACCGCCAGAAACACCCTTGCTGTTACAGACCCCCACCGCCAGACCCAGGCCCCTAGTAGACGCCGGTTCCGGTCAGTTGGGTGGCGAAGGCGGTGTGGACGCAGCTTCCGGTGTTAGTGGTGGCGGCGGTGCAGCTGGGTGGGTTTGGGTTGTTGGTGTTGTCGGCTCGATATTGGTCGTCGGTGTAGACGATGGAGGCGAGGCCAGTGGTGGGACTGGCGGCGACGCCGAAGTCGTCGTAGAGGTCCCGGTTGCCGGTGCAGCCGACGCCGCTTTCACACACGCCGCCGTAGTGGTTGATTGGACTGGCGGCGACCTGGGTGAACGTCGAGCCGGCGGTGGTGGCGTTCAGGTTCTGCGCGAAGTAGACGTGCCAAGCAGCCGACATCGGGTAGTTGTCGGGTGTTTCTCCTGGTGCAGGTGAGTGGGAGGTTCCGTAGTAGACGACATCGAGGGCGCCGGCGTTGCCTGCGACGCTCCAAGGGAAGATCGCGGTGTTTGCCGGGGTTTGATTCACCCGCGCCGGTGCGCTCCAGGTGGATCCTTGGTTCGTGGAGTAGCTGTAGTAGATGTTGTGGTTGTCGCTGTAGACGGCGTAGACGTTGCCTTTGCGGTCCACGGAGACGTTGGTGAACTGGTGGCCGTAGCTGACGTTGATGTTCGGGTTGAGGTGCACGACGTGGTCGGTGAAGGTGACACCCCCGTCAGTGGACACCCCCATGTAGACCACGTTGTAACAGGTGCCGGCAGTTCCACAGGCGGTGGTACCAGCGAGATCCTGGGGCCCGCTGAAGATCTGGTAGAGGTTGTGGTTCCCCTTGGTGGCGTCACCCTCGATCGTGTCGCGGGCGATCGCCAGGTTGCCGATTACATTGTTGGCGATCAGGAATGAGTGAGCGGTGTCGATCGCGCTGCTGTGCTGAGGAAACACCAGGCCACCGTTGTAGTCGCAGTCGACGCTGATGTTCTGGGCCGTGTCGTGGTAGGAGATGCAGACCTTGTCGCCACCCTCGACGGGCAACTGCAACACATTCTGGTGGGAGTCGTCGGCGGCGATCCACTCCCGGTCATCGCCCACCATCTTCGCGGCCGCCGGTTGCAGCAAGAAACTTTGGCCACCGTCTTGACTGTTGCTGACATCGATATTGGCGAGGTTGAGGCTGGCGACGTGCAGTGGCACGTAGCCGGCCGGGTTGGTGTCGTCCCCGACCGCGAGGTCGACGTCGCCACCACCGGGCGCGAAACCGGTGTCGTTAGAGGTTGATCCGGCGTCGGGAGACGGCAACGTCACGAAATGGCGACCACCGTCGGTCGACTTCCACGCCTCCGTGCCCGCACCCAAGCCGTTCTCCGACGCGGCGTAGAAGTTACCGAGTTCGTCCGCGCGGATCGCCGGCTCCCCGGCAGTGTTGTAACACTTTGACGGGCCAGCACCCGGGCACCTCGTCCCGACGGAGCCACCACCCTCATTCAGTCCAAACGTCTTCAGCCCCGCCGGCTCGAAGTTCGTGAAGGTCGCGCCACCCGTGGCTGCAGGCGACGCTGCAGGCATCCCCGCAGCCACCCCAGCAATGCCAATCGATAGAGCCGCAGCAACGACGAATCGAGGACGCCACAATGAGCGCATGTCGTAGTCTCCTTTGAACCAGGCCACAAAGGTCGGCGCGTGCGACCCGCGCCATCAGCGTCGATCAAGCGCGACGGGCGTCCGCTCAGATAAAGTAGCCCCCGCAGCCAGAGGTGTCTACCCGACCACACCCCATGCAGGAATGCCCGGCGACCGGCACAGCTGCTACCCCTGGACCCGCCCGAGTGCTAATTCATTGACGACGAGGGGGCGGGTCACCCCGAGTTCACCGGACGGGCGCCTGGGGGGCGGCAGGCCACCGCTGCACCGCACCGCCGGGGAAAGTGGTAGAGCAGTCGCTCCCTGCGATATAGCCGTGTCCCGTCGGCGTCAATCGCATGGCACAAACCCGCGCGACCAGTGGGTTGAGCCGGCGGACGTTTCACGCGATCACGGCTGGGCATGCTTGCCGGTGATCCAGTACGGGGCTCTGTCGCGTAGGTGCCGGTGCCAGCGGAGCGTTCGCAGCGCCACCGCTTCGACGCCCGCTCTGGCCAGCTGCCGACGCCCGTAGCGCTCGGTGGCGGCTAGCCGGCCATCGGCCTTGTATCGCCGGATGATCGACGAGCTGCCGCCGAGGATGAGGGCGGCCTCGTCCAGCGTGACTGGGTCGATCGGCTTGTCGGGCACGAAACTCAGCGTGTGGCTCGGCCTGGCTTAGCCGCCGGCATGCGGCCTGAGATCGCCGGATGTGCCGAGAGTTCCTGCTTGGCGGGTAATCTCGTGGCTCGCCAGGCTGGCGAGCCACGCTGTCGGGGTGTCTCGTAGGACGTCGAAGGTCGATCCGTCGACCCAGGCGTTGAGGTAGATGTTCTCGGCAACCATGGCGGCAAGGGCGTCGTCGTGGATGACACTGCTGGCCATGCCGTAGACCATCGCGCATGTCGAGTCGTAGAAACAGGCGAACGCTTCCCGGTTGCCCAGCGAGAAGCGGCAGATGAGATCGATGAGATCAGCCTCGCCCACCGGGGTGGCATCGATGCCTGTCAGGGCGGTGGCGCTGACCACACCCTTGGGTCGGATCCCAAACCACTGCCGGGGACTCCACGACGCGGGTGCCACCCATACACCGTAAGCCCAATGACTACACTTGTCGATGCCAACAAATCATTGCCTTTAGTTGGCGCGACTGTTCCCGCCGTTTGACTCCGAAGCGTCGTCGGGAGTCCAGTCCGTCGAGCACCGTCGCCCACTTGGCTCGGCAGGCCTCCTTAACGTCGGCTAGTACTACAGCCGTAGTTCGTGATCATTGGTTCTCCCGTCGTTTGTAGTGGCAGTCGCGGGCCCGGGCTTGATGTCGTCGGCGCCATCGTGACCAGGCGAGAAGCGTGGCGATGGTGTGTCGTGCGCCGAGCAGGAGGGCGTCGAAGAGTCGGCGGAACTCGTTGACGGTGAGCTCGATGAGACCGGCTGGTGTGGGCGTCTGATCGCGTTCGACGGCGGTGGCGACGGCGAGGAAGGCGTGGGTGAGCATGGCCAGGGTGGTCCAGCGGTGCCACGAGGTCCAGCGGCGGACTTGATGCTGGTCGATCCCGGTGAGGGTTTTGGCGGCTTGGAAGGACTCCTCGATCCGCCAGCGTTGCCCGGCGACCTTGACCAGCGTGGACAGTGGCACCGGTCGTGGTGAGGAGCAGCGGTGGTAGGTGAGCTCGCCGGTGGTGTCGTTGCGGCGGATCAACACGTGGTGCTGCCCAGTGGCACCGCCGGTGTCGGCGGTGTCTTCTGCCTCGATCGCGATCCAGGCCCAGGAGTAGTACCGGTGGCCCTTGCTGCCGGTCCCGGCCGAGCGTTTCTGCCACACCCAGGGCGGCAACATCGTGGGCAACTGGTCGACACGGATCGGTCCCGCGGCGGTGGGCACTCGGCGGTTCGCCGCGACCTGCAAGACGTAGCCCAGGCCGTGGCTCCGGATCGTGGCCCGCAGCCGTGGGTCGGCGCCGTCGACCTCGTCACCGGCGACCCAGCCAGCCGGAACACCAGCCTCGACAGCGCGGGTGACCATCGCCGCGGCCAACGCCGGCTTGGTCTGAAACCCGGTGTCGTCAGGGATCCCAGCCGCGGCGCACCGGTCCGAGTCGGTGGTCCACGACTTCGGCAGATACAGCGCCCGGTCGATGAACGCATGCCCGCGCGACGCGGCATAGGTCAAGTAGACCGCGACCTGAGCGTTCTCGATCCTGCCCGCCGTGCCGGTGTACTGACGTTGCACCCCGACCGAGTGAGTGCCCTTCTTGACATCCCCGGTCTCGTCGACCACCAAAATTGCGTCGGTATCACCGAAGTGGTCGACCACGTAGCCGCGCAGGTCGTCACGGACACCGTCAGCATCCCACTTCGCCCGCGCCAGCAGATGCTGCAAAGCGTCCGGGGTCGTCCGGCCACGGTGCTCCGCGATCGTCCAGCAGTTCTTGCGATCCAGCCCCGACAGCAGGCCCTGGATCAGCGCGGCCGCGTGTCGCAGCGGCTCGTAACGCGCGAACCGAGGCGCGATCCGGTCAATCACCTCACTGAACCCGCCCTGCCACCGATCCAGGTCTATCCTTTGTGCCGCGGCCACCGCCGCGGCGTTCTTGTTCCACACAAGCAAGCGATGCTCGTGCGGTGGCCGCTTCCCTGCCCGCAGACACGCCCAAACCAGGCTCCACGACCCCTCAACAACCCAGATAACGAACTACGGCTGTCGTACTAGGGCGGCCGACAGCTCAGTGATCGGGTTCTGACCAGCGAGCGCCGTCGCGATGAGGCTGTGGAAGATCGCACACTCTCATCGACGACGCCCGCATCAAACTCCGTTACCTTTACCCAGGGTATTAGAGGCGACGCTCTACTAGGGCTTGCCTGTCTTGCTGTTCATGCTGGCTGGTGGGGCACACGAGTTTCCGCCGGTCCAGGTGCCGAATGGGTCCAGGCATGTATGGAAGCCTAGGCCTTGGTCTGGCAGATCGCGGACGAAGACCCAGAAATTCGCAAACGTCCAGCCGGGTTGCACGTGGTAGACGTGGACGAGATGGATCAGGCCGGGTTTGCTAGGAGCTGGGATCCGGGTTGTGTCGACATGTCGGGCTCTGCGGGCGTGGTTAAGCCCCAGGTACCAGTACGCGTTTCGGCCCTGTTCGCGGACGTTGCTGGGGTACCGCATAAGGCAACTAACCCGGATCCGCGTTGGGTGGCCTTTGAATGAGCAGGTTGAGAATCTGACCTCGACATGGACGGTCACTCTCGAGCTGCGTTGCCTGGGGTGCGCGGTAACTACGACATGGTACTGGGTGTTGTGCGACGGCGACTGGTGGAACACGTAGTGGCCGTTAGCCTTAGTGGTAGCTGATCCGACGGTATGGAAGGGCTTCTTGTAGGGAAACTTTTTGGCTTGCAGCGACACCGAGACGTGCGGAGTCGCCGTGCCGTTGCTGGTGACCAGTCCGCGCAGCCTCACGTCGTCTCCAAAGCGGAGCTCGCCGCGATGGCTGGCGCTGATCGACACTGTGTGCCGTGCCGGAACTGCCGCGAGGGTGCTCGTCACCGGAATGAGGGCAAGGCCTACGAGCAACACCAGCGCAACGCCAATGACGATCGGACTCCGACTGGCTCGACGGTATTGACGCTTTCCGCTCACTGCATCTCCTCTTCCCAGGATTTGGCTCAGCGCAGGGAAACCGCGCCTCTCATATCTCCCAGATAGCTGACGATCGGGGCGCCAGCGGATCGACAGCCTTAACAAACCCCGATGTGGTCGCGGACTGTGGTGGCTCCCCCTTATGGTCTCACCGCTGTCACGCGCATGACCAGCTGAACACCCTGGCCGGATGACCGTTCACCATGGTCTCTGGCCGACACAGGCGGGACTGTGCCGTAAACGGTGTTTTTGGCCTAACGCGCTGAGCGGGAGTTCGGCGGGGAAGGTGCCGTGATGACGACACTGGATGCTGTGAGTTCGAAGAAGAAGCCTGATCCGTCTGCGGAGGAGACTGCCGCTAAGGA
>JBBQFE010000211.1:0-5713 GCA_038321605.1 Mycobacteriales bacterium
TGCCCGGTTCGGTGGCGGGCGCGTCCGCGCACGTGGACATCGTCGCCGTCCTGATCGTCGTTGCGGTGACCGTGCTGCTGGTGCTGGGCACGAAGCTGTCCGGACGGGTCACCGGGGTCTTCGTGGTCATCAAGGTTGCGGTCGTGCTGTTCGTCATCATCGCCGGGCTGTTCTACATCAAAGCCTCCAACTACTCGCCGTTCCTGCCGCACTCGCAGCCGGCCGATAAGGGCGCCGGCGGCAGCGAGCCCTTGATCCAGGCGGTTTCCGGCATCGCCCCGGGGCATTTCGGGCTGTGGGGAGTGATCGCCGCGGCATCGCTGGTCTTCTTCGCCTTCATCGGGTTCGACATCGTCGCCACGTCTGCGGAGGAGACGAAGAATCCGCAGCGGGACCTGCCGCGCGGCATCATCGGCACCCTGGTCATCTGCACGGTGCTCTACATGGCGGTGTCGTTCGTGATCGTCGGGATGGTGAAGTACACCGATCCGCGGCTGGCGACGGCAGCACCGCTGGCCGAGGCGTTCAAGGCCGTGGGCGCCAACTGGGCCGCCCGGCTGATCTCCCTCGGCGGAATCCTCGGTATCACCACGGTGATCATCGTGCTGATGATGGGACAGGCGAGGGTGTTGTTCGCGATGTCGCGGGACGGCCTGCTGCCCAAACCGCTGTCGGCAATTCACCCCAGGTTCGGCACGCCGTGGATCACCACCATCCTCACCGGGGTCATCGTCGCTGCCCTGGCCGCGTTCATCTCGCTGGAGAAGCTGTCCGAGCTGGTCAACATCGGCACCCTGTTCGCCTTCGTCGTGGTCTCCATCGGTGTCGTCGTCCTGCGTAGGCGGCGGCCGGATCTGGAGCGACCGTTCAAGGTGCCTGGCGTGCCGTGGCTGCCGATGCTTTCGGTGATCGCCTGTGCCTGGTTGATGGTCAATCTGCCGGTGGACACCTGGATCCGGTTCGGGATCTGGCTCGTCGTCGGCCTGGCGATCTATTTCGGTTACGGCATGCGGCACAGTCGGCTCGAGACCGAACCTGCGCAGGCAGCGGAAATGCAGTCGAGGCGGGAGGCCATCGACCGATAGGGTTGCCGAATGATCGATGCTCGCTGCCGGATGCGCCCGCGCGCCCCGCGACCGTGAGGCTCGGTCAACTCCTTCGGTCTCGTCAGGGCCTGCTCGCGGTCAGCGCCGGCGCGGTGCTCTGGGGCACCAACGGAGTCCTGGTGCGTTTCGTCAGCGACCACAGCAGCCTCGGTCCGGTCGCCATCGGTTGCTACCGGCTAATCTTCTCCTCGGCCGTTCTGCTGTTCATCGCCGGGCTGTCCAGCGTGCGGGTCTGGCGGCTGGCATCGAGTGTTCAGCGGTGGTTGTTGCTGCTGAGCGGGGTGCTGCTGGGTGGTTACCAGGCGCTGTACTTCGCAGCGATCGGCAACGTCGGGGTCAGCGTGTCCACCCTAGTCAGCCTTACGGTGGCTCCGCTTGCGATCACGGCGGCCAAGGCGTGGTCCACCCGCACCGTGCCTGACGGCCGGTCAGCGCTCGTGCTGACGTTGGCCATCGTCGGTCTGGCCTGCATCTCGCTGTCGTCCGCCCACGGATCCTCGGCGCCCCATCCGGCCCTGGGCATCCTCGAGTCGGTCGGCTCGGGATTGGGCTACGCAGGTTCGACCGTGGTCAGCCAACGGCTGCACTCAGTGGCCGGACCGCTGACCTTGACGACGGTGGCCAGCGTCGTCGGCGCGCTGACCCTGCTGCCGCTGGCTGCCGTATCGGGACTCGGTTTCACGGTGTCCGTGCCGACGGTCGCATCGCTGGGATACATGGGCATCGCCGCGACCGCGCTGGCGTACGCGCTGTTCTTCCACGGCCTGCGCAGCACCCCGTCGGAAGTGGCATCGGTGCTGACGCTGCTGGAGCCGTTGACAGCGACCCTGCTGGCGGTCGCGCTGATCGGTGAACGGCTGCCCGTCGCGGGCTGGGCCGGAGCGGCACTGCTGGTCGGTGCCATCGCCGTGTTGTACGCCGCACCGCTGGCCCCCGGTGGCGGTCGTGAGGAGTTACCGGCCACCATGGTGGGATGACCCGGCCGCTGACCTCCTCCGAGCGGCAGCGGTTGCGCAATCCCGCCAACCTGTGGCGAGCGCTGATACCGCTGCTCGTCATCATCGCGCTGGCGGTCTTCTTTGTGCTGCCGCGCGGCAGGGGCGTCGGCGACGGTGTGCACGTCATCGACGCGAACGCCCAGATCGCCGCCGCCCGAACCGAGGTGGACTTCGCGTTGCTGGTCCCGACCGGCCTGCCGGCGGCGTGGCGTCCTACCAATTCGCAGATCCTGCCCAAGGGTCCCTCGAACGGGGCATCGCTGCGGATCGGTTACAACACCCCGGACGGCAAGTACGCGGAATTCATCGAGAGTGACGACGCGCCGGATGCGGTGTCAGCCGAGTACGGGCCATTGACAGCTGACAATCCCGTCATGGTGGGCTCCACCAGCTGGGAGGGCTTCCGCCGCACCGACGGCCGGCAACTTATCAGGCACACGTCCGACAAGGTGACAGTGGTGGTGACGGGCTCGGCGGCCCAGCCGGAACTGGCGAGCCTCGCCCAGTCCCTCATGCCCTAGGCGGTTCAGTCGTCCGGGTCGTCGGAAGCGGCCTTGATGGCGGCGTCCAGACGGGTGCGGGCACCGTCCAGCCACTGCTGGCAGATGCCGGCAAGCTCCTCGCCCCGCTGCCAGAGTGACAGCGACTCCTCCAGGGGTTGGCCGCCCGACTCGAGGGCGTGCACGATGTCGCGCAACTCGGTGCGAGCCTGCTCGTAGCTGATCTGGGGACCGGTCTCCGGCGTGGCGTTCACGCCGGTAACCCTAGCCATCGGAGGCAGCCGTTCCGACGACCACCGCGAATTCGCCCTTCGCAACCCGGACCCTCAGTTGCTCGCCGTCGAAGGTATCGGCGCTGTCGCGGACCAGATCGCCCTCGGAGTCCCACAGCACGGCGTAGCCCCGGTTCAACACCGCCTGCGGTGACAGGCTGACCACTCGGGCCAGCAGTTGGGCGGTGTCGGCGTCGCCGGCGTCGAGCAGCGTGGCAAGGCGTCCCCGGGCACGTTCGAGCGCTCTGCCGTTCTCCGCCTGTCCGGCGTCGATCAGGCCTCCGACGCCACGTCGGAGTCGCTGCGGCAGGCCGGCCATCAGCTGGTCCTCGGTGTCCAGTCGCCGATGGATGAGCGAGCGCAACCGCCGCTGGTCATCGCTCAGCGCCTGCGTTTCGGCAGCCAGATCAGGCACGATCTGCTTGGCCGCGTCAGTCGGCGTCGACACCGCGCGGTCTGCCACCAGATCGAGCAGCGGCTGATCGGTCTCATGCCCGATGGCCGACACCACCGGGGTGCGACAGGAGGCAACAGCCCGCAACAGGGCTTCGTTGGAGAAGGGCAGCAGATCCTCGATGCTGCCGCCGCCCCGGGCGATCACGATGACCTCTACTTCGGGACGGGCGTCCAGGCGCTGTAGAGCCGCGACGATCTCGGTGACCGCGGTGGTTCCCTGGGTGGCGGTGTTCTCGATGACGAAGCGGGCGCCGGGCAATCGGCGGCGGGCATTCTCGACGACATCGCGCTCAGCGGCACTGGCTCGGCCCGTGATCAGCCCGATCGTGTTGGGCAGAAAGGGCAGCGGGCGCTTTCGGTTGGCACCGAACAGGCCCTCGGCGGCCAGCACCTGCTTCAGGCGTTCGATGCGGGCGAGCAATTCACCCAGTCCGACCTGACGAATCTCGGTGGCGCGCAGGCTCAGCGTGCCTCGCTCCGCGTAGAAGTCTGGCCGTGCCCGGATGACGACCCGGGCTCCCTCAGCAAGCGGTTCGGTGAGCACCATGCGGTTGCAGGTGACCTGGATCGAGAGGTTCGCATCGATGTCGCGCAGCGTCAGGAAGTACGTGGCAACGCCCGGCCTGCGGACGAACTGGGCCACCTGGCCCTCTACCCACACCTCGCCCAGCCGCGCGATCCATTCGGACAGCGCCTGGCTGATCCGCCGCAGGGGCAGTGGTGACTCGGGGGACGACTCGAGCTTGCTCACTCGCCGGCGGACTCCCGGACAATGCTGGCCAGGTCCTCGGCAAGGCCCGCCCCGGCACGCGATCCGGTGGCCCTCTTGGCGGGTACCTTTTGGGCGGGGGCCTTAATCGCCGCGACCTTCCTGGCTGGCGCAGCCTTCTTTGCTGGCGCGGCCTTCTTTGCTGGCGCGGCCTTCTTTGCGGGGGCCTTTTTGGCGGGGGCCTTTTTGGCGGGGGCCTTTTTGGCGGGGGCTTCTGTCGCCGCGGAGTCAGTCATGGCGAGCTCGGCAAGCAGGTCTTCGTCGTCTGAGCCGGCTCCCACCGCGTCCCACCGCGTGCGATTCTCATCACCCTCGGCGTACCCGGTGCCCTCGTAGTCGATCCGGTCGAAGGCAGCTCGCAGCGGCGTGTCCTCGGCGACCGGGGCATCGTCGAAGGTGGCCCACTCCGGGGCGTCTTCCGAGGTGCCCCGGAGGATGGCCAGCACCTCATCGCCGCGCGAGGCGAGTTCGGCGATCCGCTGCTGGATCTTCAGGGTGGCCTGCATCGCGGTGGAGACGGCGACCATGGGCACCCCGGTCAGCACCGACGGCAGGGTCTCGGGGAGCTTCTTCGCCTCCTCGGCGGCGGTGGCGGCAAGGCCGAGGACGACTCTGATCGGTGTAGGCACGGCTGGCATGCCTTCAGACTGCCTCACGCCGCTCAGGTACGCGAGGCCCACCCACCGAATCGGTCCGTAGGATTGACGCCATGCCTGAGTCTGTGATGCCACCTGAGCCCTCCGGTACCAACCAGCGCAAGCGGGTACTGCTGGCCAAGCCTCGTGGTTACTGCGCCGGGGTGGACCGGGCTGTGCAGACGGTGGAGAACGCTCTGGATCACTACGGGGCACCTGTCTACGTGCGTAAACAGATCGTTCACAACCTGCACGTCGTCCAATCGCTGGAAGCTCGCGGAGCGGTGTTCGTCGAAGAGACCGACGAGGTTCCCACCGGCTCCATAGTGGTGTTCTCCGCCCACGGGGTCGCGCCGGAGGTGCATGCCGAGGCGGCGCAGCGGGGATTGAAGGCGATCGATGCCACCTGTCCGCTGGTGACGAAAGTGCACCACGAGGCGCGCCGGTTCGCAGCCGAGGACTACGACATCGTGCTGATCGGCCATGAGGGGCACGAGGAGGTCATCGGCACCACCGGGCAGGCGCCGGCCAACATCCGGCTGGTCGACAGCCCGGAGGATGTTGCGACGGTGGAGGTGCGGGATCCTGATCGGGTGGTGTGGCTCTCACAAACCACGCTGTCGGTGGATGAAACGCTGCAGACGGTGGACGCGCTCACCCAGCGATTCCCCAATTTGCAGTCTCCGCCGAGTGATGACATCTGTTACGCGACGCAGAACCGGCAGGCTGCGGTGAAGGCGATCGCTCCGCAGGTGGAGCTCTTTCTGGTGGTGGGTTCGGGCAACTCGTCGAACTCCGTCCGCATGGTTGAGGTTGCCAAGGTCGCCGGGGCCGACCAGGCCTATCTGGTGGAGAACGCGGCGGCAGTTGATGAGGCGTGGTTGGACGGTGTGACCACCGTCGGCCTTTCGTCGGGTGCGTCGGTGCCCGAGGTTCTGGTGCGCGAGGTCGCCCAGTGGCTCGCCGAGCGCGGGTAC
>JBBQFE010000212.1:0-5701 GCA_038321605.1 Mycobacteriales bacterium
GCCGCCTGCACGTTGACCGCCTGCGGGGCCGACTGCGAGGCCTGGAAGTTCGCGACGTTGGTGGGCGTGAACTTGGCGACGATCGAGTGCGCACCGGCGGTCAGGCCGGTGGGCAGGTCGAGGACGTAGGTACCAGCCGACGGGCTGGTGACCGTACCTGCGATGGCAGTCGGGGAACCGTTGTCGTAGAAGGCGACGGTGCCCGGAGCGGCCGAGGGAGCGACCGTGGCGGTGAGGGTGGTGTCGGCACCGGCGGTGTTACCCACCACTGCCAGGGCCGTGGTGGTGGCCGTCGAGGCCGGGTTCACCGTGGCGCTGAAGGTGCCGGTCGAGCCCGTGTAGCCGGCAGCGGTCGGGGTGAAGACCGCGGTCAGGCCGTGCGCGCCGAGAGTCAGCGAGCTGGTGGTCGTGCTGGCAACGCCGCCGGCGCTCACTGCCACCGGGCTGCCGATGTTGGTGGAACCGTCGGTGAACTGGACGGAACCGGCCGGGTGGGTGCTGTCCGAGGCGGTCTCGGTGGCGGTCAGGGTGACGGTGCCACCGACCACAGACGGGTCGGGTGAAGCGCTGAGCGTGGTGACCGTGCTCTTCGCAGCCACTGGCGGCGCCGGGAAGACCTGAGTCCAGGTGGTGCCGGTGATCTTGATGTCGGTCGAGTAGTACTTCGACGCGTCCTGGCCGGTGAGAATCCGGACCTGCAGGATGCCGGGGTCGTTGGTGCTGGCCAGCGGGAACGCCGCGGTGGCGTCGTTCACCGAGGCGAAGCTACCGGCCGGGAAGCCGATCGCGATGGCCTTGGTCGAGTTGTGCAGGTCGCCGGGGTAGCCCGTGCTCGCGGCCGCGCCGAAGGTGTCACCGCCGGTCAGTTGGAACGGGGTCGTCCACTGGTCGGCGGGCTTGTTGTCCTGCGGGGTGTAGGTGTAGGCGGTGGCGATGCTGTCAGCGGCCTTGATGCCGCCGCCGGAGGCTACGAAGTACGCAGCGATCGGGTCGTCGGAAACGTTGCCGCTGTAGATCGGGTGGCCGGCGGCATCGTAGAAACCAACCGATCCAACCGTTCCGGGGTTGCCCGTGGGCGTCTCGAAGGTGGGGTCGCCGGCCGCGGCGTGCGCAGCGCCGGCACCCGCCAACAGCATCCCACTTGCGATCGCGAGGCCCAGTGCCCCGGTCATCGCAGTCTTGAGATTGCGGATCATTGCTTGCTCCTCATTCTTGGCTGTTCATAACCGATAATGTCGATGTAGCGATTGCGGATCGCTCGCCCGTCGCCCGTCGCTGGCGGCTCGGTCCAGGAGCCGACAGCGACGGGCTACAACGGGGAGATGTGCCTGACTCAGCCTGCGGAGGCGAAGTTCAGGTCGGCCCAGGAGCGCACCACACCGGCAGCGGTGAAGAGCCCGTTGGACTGGATCTTGGCGAACTGGCTGGTCGCCGTGCCGAACAGGGTGTTGACCAGGTTGCTGGAGCCACCGGCCGCGAACGGCGTGGTGGAGGTGACGTCCGTCTGGCGGGCGAGCAGGTACAGCGACCGGGCGAGCAGGTACGAGGTCGCAGCCGCACCGTCCGGAGCCGCACCGTTGAGCAGGTACACGGTGTTCGGAGCCGGAGTCGTACCGAAGTAGCCGGTGTCGATGAGCTTGTCGCGTCCGGTCGAGAACGGCGCGAGCGCGTCCTTCTTGGTGTAGGGCGCGGTGGTGGAGTCAGCGAACGTCAACGTTCCGCTGGCAAGCGCGGAGATCGCGGTCGGGTCGTGCTCCTCCGAGGTCTTGACGGTCGAGGCCAACGGGACGTCGACACCGCCGTTGGCTGCCTTGAGGTCGGCGAGGAAGTCGTTGCGGGTACCGGAACCGGTCTGCGGCAGGATCGGAACGATCGCGTCCGCCGGGGCGGGGCCGGTGTAGCTCGGCACATCGCTCCACCGCTTGTAGGTGCCGTTGTAGATGTTGATCAGCTCGGCGGCGGACAGGCCGGCCGGACCGTTCCAGTCCTGGGTGCTCGGGGCCGAGGCGTTGACGGCGATCTGCAGGCCGTCGGTGGCGATCCGGAAGACGTGGATGCCACCGAAGCCGGCCGCCGCGGTCTGCTCGGCGGCCTTCGGCAGCCGGGAGGACCGGACGAAGTCGATCTGGTGGGTGCTGTCGGCCAGCAGCGCGGCGATGCCGGCTCCCGAACCGTTCGGACGCGTAACCGGCTTCTGGCCGGCCCGGAGCACGACGGTTCCCGCCAGAGCGGTGGACGTCCCGTTCTGGTAGGACGCGCGACCACTGGCGTCGCCGGTGGCATCGAAGGTGAAGATGCGCCGGGCACTGGGGGTGTTGAAGCCGTTCAGCCCGGTGGGCGAGCCGTCGGCGACGAAGTCCGCCACGTACTGGACGGTGTCCGAACCGACCGCCACCGCGTCGGTCGCTTGGGGTTGCACGTCGGCACCGGCCGGCGTCACTACGCCTAGCGAGAGGGCGAGCGCGATGGCGCCGCCGATTCCCGCTTTGATCATGCTTGCTTTCTGCATTGCAGAGGCCCTTTCTAGGCAATGGGGTCCAACAAGAGAAAGGCTCGCTGCACAGGACTTACTTAGACACTTGGCCGTGTAAACGGGGGATGAACCTGCTGTATCGAGCTGACGCCGACGCTTCAGATGAGGTTCGGCAGTACCAGCATGACGTCGCCGGTCGCTGCCCAGAGCACTCCGAGCAGGACCGGCACCCCGAGCAGCCAGGATTGCCGGGTACCCCAACGCGACCGGGCCCACACCACCAGGGCGACGGCGATGACCAGCGCCTGCAGCCAGAGCACGAGGGTGACCAGGCCTGAGGTGTCGGTGCCGAGCGCAAGCTCAGACGGCGGCACGCCGAACAGCCGGCCCGGTGGGGTATCCACCACTTTCGAAAGCAGCGTTGCGTCGACGAAAACGGTGCGGGTCGGTGCCAGCGCGGAGCCGGTAGAGGTCTCGAGCAACAGTCGGCTGCCACCGTCGGCCAGCGGTGTCGGCAGCGGGTCACCGGCGTGCCGGACCCCATCCACCCGATACGCGAACTCGCCCTGGCCGGTGGTGACCTTGAAGGTTTGACCCTTGCGCAGCTGATCTATCGCCCCGAACGGGCCGCCGTAGGTGACGGATCTGCCGTACAGGATCGAAACCCCCGCCTGCCCCGGCAAGGGGGTGTCGCGCCGATGCCCGGGGCCGTGGGTGAGGTCCACCGGTGCGGTTCCCTCGACGATCACCGCACTGCCGAGACCGGCGACCGGGGCATTCAGCAAGGCAATCGGCGTACCTGGCGTGATCACGCCGCCGATCGGAGTCGTCGCGCCGGCCAGGCTCTCTCTGAGTTGGGAGTAGAGCACGTTGTTGTCGCGGCTCTGCTGCAACCCGCTGAGTACCAGGGCGTACAGCACGAACCACACGGCCAGCACGCTGATCGCGACCATCGACCAGATGCCGGCCGCGGCGGCCGGGCTCAGCGGCACCGCCGGCGCATCGCCGAGGACGACCCGCCTGAGGCGAGCACCGACCAACCCGGGGCTGATGGCAGTCACTTGGCGGTCCGACGTCGGAGCACGATCAGGCTGATCGGCGCGACCACCGGTCCGAGCAGCAGCAGCGCCAGCAGCACATACAGCAGGTTCTGCGCGATCGGAGAGGACTGACGGGCGGTGTTGCCCAGCGACTTCAGAGCCGGTGCCGTGCTGCCGGAGGTGCGCGGTGCAGCCACCTTGCCGCCGGTGGCGGGGGATGCCGAGGCACCCGTGGTCGCGGTGCTGTCCACCGGAGCAGGTGCCGCTCCGGTGGTGACCGTTGGCGTCGGCGTGGACGGAGCCTGCGTCGTCGCGGCCGTCCGGCCCTGCGCAGCGACGATTCCCGCCGCCCGCAGCGTGTACGCGGCCAGCGAACCCAGACCGTTGGCCGCCGTCAGTGGCAGGTACCCCTCGGGCAATTGCCCGACCCCGTCACCGGGTTGCTGGCCAGGTCCGGCGAGATAACTCAGCAGGGCCGAGTACGCCTTGGCATCAGAGGCCTGCACGCCCGTGCTCGCGACGTCGAGATACACCAGCATGAACCCCGGGTAGGCGGTGCTGCCCGCGGTGCTGTTGAGCTGGTCGTACGGCACCGGCCACCCCGTGCTGTCGTCGGCGAAACGCAGCAGGTGCGCCGTCGCCAGCAGGGCCTGCTGAGTGGGCTGGACGAAGGTCCGGCCGGTGGCATCGGTGATCTTGGCCGTGGCATCCGCCGTCGAATGCGTCTGCAGAGCTGCGGCCTGAAGGCCGTAACGCTTGGCGTCGGCTAACGACGTCACGCCGATCAGAAAGCGGAAACCCACCGACTGGCGCTGGGCTCTTGCCCATTGGTAGAAGGAGTTTCCCAGCGGGTCGAAGGCCACCGAGCACCGGGTCTGCGATCCGGGTACCGAGTACTGCACTGCCTGCGCGATGTCGGACAGCCGGGAGATCGGCGCCTGGACCAGCGGCAGATAGGGCACCGGCGCGATCGTCTGGGTGCAGGTCCCATCGGCACCGTAGCCCGCCGGAAAGGCGTACGTGTCCAGCAGCGGCATGGTGTCCACCGGCAGGCTGATCCCCCGGTAGTTCGGGTTCACCACCATCCCCCACGGATCCGGCGTGCCGTCCAGCCAGGCCCGTGCCTCGGGATCGGCGTTGATGTAGGTGGTCAGCGCGCGCATCACGTCGGAGTTGCTGCCGATCGACAGCAGGGCCGCGCGGGCGCCGGTGTCACTGGATGAATTGGAGTCGATACCTGGATTCAGCGCCTTGAACTCGGGGTCGAACGTGATGTTGATCGGGTTGGACTTCATCGGGTCGACCTTGCCGTAGTACCCGGCATCGTAGGTGTAGAGCTGGCGCAGGTCGTCTCGGCTGGGGTAGGACTCGGTGAGCAGTTTGGCCAGCAGGCGTGGGGTCAATCTCAGTTTGGTGTACGGCTGCTTGGCGCTGTCGTCGATGGCGTAACTGAGCGCGAATCCGGTCGCTGCGACCGGAGCGTGTACCACCGGCTTGGGGTACGGGCTGGTCGGCGGATAGCTGTCGAAGATCGCCTGCACCTGGCCCTCGGTCGCGGTGGGATTCTGCAACGTCTGGGTCAGCAGGTTGCGCGCCTGGGTGTCGGAGTACTGCACGTGGCGGAAGGGATCACGCTGCGCATCCAGGCAGAACTCAGCCGACCACTGGGTGGTGGCTTGGATCAGCAACTCCGAGCCGTACACGTTCACCGGCGTCTTGGTGCTGACCAGGTCACAGACGTTGCTCGGCGGCGCGAACTGCAGGGGCACCGACACCCGATTGCGCCAGTTGGACGCGCTCCACCAGAGCGCCCCGGAGACCGCGTAGTTCTCGCCGGGATTCGCCTTGTAGATGCTGCCCGGCGCGAAGAAGTTCTGCTGCTCGCATTCGGCCTCTGCGTTGGCCGGCAGATCGGGGTTGAGGACGGTACCCACCGGCCGGTCCGCGACAGGCAGGCCGGCGCCAGCGTCACAGCTGATGCCCTCGACGGGGATGGCGACCAGCGAGCAGGGCACCGTCGACGAGCAGCCGAGCGAGGCATTGGTGTGATCGTCGCGGACGTTGAACGGCGTGGAGCCGGTGCCGTCGACGTCCGTCCCGGCGAAGGTCGCGTTGTCGGGCCGGTTGCTGGCGGTGGAGTCACCGCCGGTGAAGCTGGCTGCCTCGGGCGGCGCCTGACCGCAGAAGA
>JBBQFE010000213.1:0-5688 GCA_038321605.1 Mycobacteriales bacterium
CAGCGCAGAGTCCGCCGCCCGGTTGTACGGGTGGGCCGAGGCCAGCGAGGTGGCCTCACCTTTCGTGGCCGACCCGGCACTGCGCAGCAACGTCGTCGGCACGATCGACTTCGCGGAGTCGGTGGACGCGACCCGGCTGGCCAAGGCATTGCGCGCCAACGGCATCGTGGACACCGAGCCCTATCGCGGTCTGGCGCGCAACCAGCTGCGGGTGGGCATGTACCCCGCGGTCGATCCGGACGACGTCACCGCGCTGACCGCGTGCATCGACTACCTGCTGCCCCGGCTCTGATCCGCACCCGCGGCTGATCGCACGGCGTGGACGCTGCCGGATCGGCGCCGCGGAACGTATGGTCGGACGATGCGCGAGCTCCGATACCTGGGACCCGGCGAGGACGGCCACGTCATCGTCGAGACCCTGGACGGAGGCAAGCAGTTCAACCTCGGTGTGAACGACCAGCTCCGCGCGGCGCTACAGCCGGCCGCGCCGCCCGCGGTCGCGACGGCACCGACCGCGGGCGGGGAGGAAGCCATGACCGACATCCGGCCACGTGACATCCAGATGAGGGTGCGGGCAGGCGAGGACCCGCAATTGCTGGCGGACGAGGCCGGCGTGCCGCTGGAGAAGATCATGCGCTTCGCCTACCCCGTCCTGCAGGAACGAATCCGGGTGGTGGACGAGGCGCGGCGGGGTCGCTCCCGCGCCGGAAACGACGGGCACATGCTGGCGTTCGGTGAGCAGTTCGACCACCGGGTGGCGTCCCTGGGCACCGAGCCGACGTCCGTCGGATGGGACGCGTTCCGCCGGCCGGACGGTGGCTGGACCGTGACAGCGGACTTCAGCGCGCGGGCTGACAGCGGGCAGCTCACGACACTGGTCGCCAAGTTCTCGTTCGCGCTGCTGAACCGGACCGTCTCCGCCCTGACCGACGTGGCCGCCGACCTGTTGGCCGGTGGCCCGGTGGCGGCTCTGTACCCGACGCCACCGCCGTCCCCGCTGGCGCAACCGACGGCACCTGCACCGGCTCAGGCGCCGCAGGGCCCGGGACTCTCGCCGGACCAGGGGCAGCTGCAGTCACCGAACGGCCAGCAGCCCGGATCGCGCCTGGCGGTGGTGCCCGGTCAGCCGCCGCACGAGGGACGGTCTCCGCTCCGGCTGCCCTCGCGACGCCAGAAGGCCCACACCCATCCGCTGCCGGTCGCGGTGGATGACGAGATGCTCGACGACCTGTTCGACCAGGAGGCGGTGGACCCCTCGGGTGCCGGCTGGCACGAGCCCCCGTTGCCGCTGGACCTCGGACCCGCGATCGCCGTCACGCGGCCCGGTGGGGTCGACCACTCCACAACCGACCAGACGACTACCGCAGCCGCAAACACCGCCGCTGCGTACACCGCGGGCAGCAACGCCTCGGCCACCGGCACAGCACCGACGTCCGACGTCGTGCCGGACGCCCGCGAGCAGGCAGCCCTGTCCTTCGAGTCGGCCCCGCACGACGGCGAGGATCCGCCGGCGAAGCGCTCGGGCCGCGCCGGGGACAAGCCGCGGATGCCCTCGTGGGATGACATCCTGCTCGGAGTCCGCCGCCGTTCTGAGTAGTCAGCAACCTGGCCCACGGCGGTCACCCTTCGCTGAGGGCGAAAACAATTCGACGGTTGTCGGTGGACGGTCGTACTGTGAATCACCGTGACAGACGGGGCGATCGGCGCATCAGAGACCTCTGATCAGCTGCCATCCTCACCACCCGCCTCGATCAAGGATCTGGTCCGGCTCTGGCCGTGGCTCCGTCCCTACCGCGGCCAGTTGATCTTCATGATGGTGGTCGCCACCCTCGCCATGGTTGTCCAGTCGATCCTGCCGCTGGTGACGGCGGCTCTGATCGACGGCCCGATCGCACGTCACGATCAGGCGGGTATGTACCCGCTGGTCGGTGTCGCGCTGCTGTTCGGCGTACTAGAGGCGGTGCTGTTCGGCATCCGGCGGCGGACCATGACCAAGTCCGCGCTGGCCATCGAGACCGACCTTCGGCGTGACTTCTACGAGCACCTGCAGCGGCTGCCGGTCAGTTTCCACGACCGGTGGCCGTCCGGTCAGCTGCTGTCACGGGTCACCAGCGACCTCTCGACGCTGCGCCGGTTCGTGGGTTTCATGGCCGTCTTCTTTTTCGCCAACCTCGCGGTCATCGCCGTCATCCTCGCCATGCTGGTTCACCTCGATCCGCTGCTCGGAATCGCGGTCTGCGTGGTGATGGCGCCCCTGGCGGTGGCCACCCGCTACTTCGAGGCGCGCTACAACGTGGAGGCCCGCCGGGCCCAGGACCTGACCGGCGACCTGGCCACCGGGGTGGAGGAGTCGGTCCTCGGGATCCGGGTCATCAAGGCCTTCGGGCGCCGCCAGCAGTTGCTCAAGACCTTCACCGCCGACGCCCAGCGGCTGCGGGATGCCGAGCTCACCAAGAACCGGACGCTGGCCAATCTGTGGACGATCATCGGGACCTACCCGCAGGTCGTGCTGGCGGGTGTCACCTTTTTCGGGGTCGTCGCCGTGGCCCACGGCGCGCTCTCCACCGGTGACCTGGTGGCCTTCATCACCCTGCAGCTTCGGCTGAACTGGCCCCTGATGGCCCTCGGCTGGCTTATCGCGGGCACCGAGGAGACCGTGGCCGCCACTGCCCGGCTGTTCGAGGTGTACGACGTCAGCAGCGACATCACCGACCCGGTCGATCCGCTGGTGTTGCCGGCGGCGAGTGGCCCGGCCCGGCTGCATTTCGACGCGGTCAGCTTCCGCTTTCCCGGCGCCACCAGCGACACCCTGCACGGCCTGGAGCTCGATATCCGGGCGGGCGAGACGATGGCACTGGTCGGCCCCACCGGGTCCGGCAAGACGATCCTGACGGCCCTGGTCCCGAGGCTGCACGATGTCACCGGCGGTGCGGTGCGCATCGACGGTGTGCCGGTGAACCGGTTGCTGCTCGACGACCTGCGCCGGACCGTGAGCACCGCGTTCGAGGATCCGACGCTGTTCTCTGCCAGCGTGCGCGAGAACCTGACCCTGGGCCGTCCCGAGGCCACCGATGCCGAGGTCGCCGAGGCGATCGAGGTCGCGCAGGCCGGCTTCATCCACCAGCTGCCACACGGCCTGCAGACCCGGGTCGGCGAGCAGGGCCTGTCCCTGTCGGGTGGGCAGCGCCAGCGGATGGCACTGGCCCGGGCGGTGCTGGGCAGGCCGCGGGTACTGGTCCTCGACGATCCACTGTCGGCCCTGGACGTGCACACCGAGGCCCTGGTGGAGAAGGCACTGCGCCGGGTGCTCAGTTCCACCACCGCGCTGATCGTGGCGCACCGGGCGTCCACGGTGCTGCTCGCCGATCGGGTGGCCCTGCTCGACGAGGGCCGCATTCTCGCGGTGGGCACGCACACCGAGCTGCTGGCCACCAACGACGCCTACCGCGAACTGCTCTCCCAGAAGGCCGAGGCACTGCTGTGACCGCCGTCGAAGAGAGCGAATGGCGGGGACGGCTCGACCAGCGTGACCCCGACGCGGCCATCGACGAGCTGGCCGCTGGCCGGCCCAGGCTCGAGAGTGCGGCCCGCCAGTTGCTGGCAGAACTGATCAGGCCCCATCGTCGCAAGATCATCGTCGTACTGGCACTGGTGATCGGGCAGGTCTCGACCACCATGCTCGCGCCATGGCTGATCGGCCTGGCGATCGACCGTGGCATGCCGGATGCCATCAACGGCAACTACCGCACTCTCATGCAGATCACCGGAGCGTTGCTGGTGGCCGCGCTCACCTCCGGCGTGCTGCAGTGGTTCTTCCTGCGCCGGACCGGCACCATCGGCCAGGCGATGCTGATGGACCTGCGTCGCCGGGTCTTCGACCACACGCAGCGGCTGAGCGTGTCCTGGCACGAACGGTTCACCTCGGGCCGGGTGATCAGCAGGCTGACGTCGGACGTCGACACCCTGCGCGAACTCCTCGATGCCAGCCTGGACGGGCTGCTGCTGGCGGTTCTCAACATCGTCGTGATCACGGTCCTGATGCTGATCCTGGATCCGTGGCTGGCGCTGATCGCGCTGTCGGCCATGGTGCCGCTGTTCCTACTGTTCCGGTGGTTCTCCAACCGGTCGACAGTCGCGTTCCGGCGTACCCGCGAGGCCATCGCGCTGCTGATCGTCCAGTTCGTCGAGACGTTCAACGGCATTCGTGCGGTCCAGTCCTTCCGGCGCGAAAGTCGCAACGACGCGATCTTCGAGGGGCTGAACCAGGACTACCAGGCGGCCAACTCCACGGTGTTCCGACTGCACATGGTGTTCATCCCGGGCGTCACCCTGGTCGGCAACGTGGCCACCGTAGTGGTGCTGCTGGTCGGTGGTCTGCGGGTGTCCGAGGGCGGCCTGCAACTCGGGGTGCTCACCGCGTTCCTGCTCTACCTTCGGCAGTTCTACGGCCCGATGGAGGACGTGGCGATCTTCTTCAACTCCCTGCAGTCAGCCACCGCGGCGCTGGAGAAGCTGGCCCGCGTGCTGGCCGAGCCGCCCTCGGTCAGCGAGCCGGTGGCGCCGCTCGCCCTGGCCAGGCCGGTGCGCGGCGAGGTCACGTTCACCGACGTCGAGTTCTGCTACGACCCTGCCGCCGAGCCGCGCAGGCTGGTCCTGCAACGGCTCGACCTGCAGATCGAACCCGGTCAGACCGTGGCACTCGTCGGCGCGACGGGTGCGGGCAAGACGACGGTGGCAAAGCTGATCAGCAGGTTCTACGACCCCACCAGTGGCACGGTCGCGCTGGACGGGACTCCGCTGACCGAGCTGGACGATCAGGACCTGCGCAGCGCCGTCGTGATGATCACCCAGGACGGTTTTCTGTTCTCAGGTTCGGTGGCCGACAACATCGCGTTCGGCCGCCCGGATGCAACGCGCCAGCAGATCGAGCAGGCGGCACGAGCCGTCGGTGCCGAGGGATTCATCGCCAAGTTGCCTCAGGGCTACGACACCGACGTGCGCAAGAGAGGTGGCCGGCTGTCAGCCGGGCAACGCCAGCTGGTCGCCTTCGCCAGGGCCTTTCTGGCCGACCCGGCGGTGCTGATCCTCGACGAGGCGACCTCCTCGCTCGACATTCCGAGCGAGAGGCTCGTGCAACAGGCCCTGCAGACCCTGCTCGCCGACCGCACGGCCGTGATCATCGCTCACCGCCTGTCCACGGTCGCGATCGCCGACCGGGTGCTCGTGATGGAACACGGGATCATCGTCGAGGACGGCGCCCCCGACGACCTCATCGACGGCACCGGACGGTTCGCGCAGCTGCACGCGGCCTGGCGCGAATCACTCGTATAGCGGCATCCCCAGCCCCAGCACCAGCACCTTGCGACGGATGCAGGTCCGCGAGAGCACAAGAAAGGCCCCTCCGCTGCGCGCGGACAGGCCTTTTCTCCGCTCGGCGGACCGGCCGGGTCAGGAGGTGACGGTGAGGAAGAGATCGCCGGCGGCGAGCTCTGCGCCGGCCGCGACCGCATCCGCGAGGGCGATGCTCTCCTTCGTGCGCTCGAGGATGATGACCGGCACGATGGGATCTCGCCCGCCGGCCTCGACGGCCGCGGAGTCCCAGGTCACGATCAGGTCTCCGGCTGTGACCTGGTCACCCTGCTTCGCGTGCAGGGTGAACCCCTCGCCGCGGAGCTCCACCGTGTCGAT
>JBBQFE010000214.1:0-5665 GCA_038321605.1 Mycobacteriales bacterium
CTGATCCCTGCATCACCCTGCCGCCTCCACGGCGAACCCGACCTGCCGGGCTGCACGTTCACCGCCAACCCATGACATCCGCCGAACTGTCATGCCGATTCCACATCGCGGTGACCTCCGCGGCCCGTACCTGCCTGGACGTCACCCGCGAGTGCGGGCTGCCAGCCGGGCTGGCGGTCACCGATGCGGCGCTGCGAGCCGGCCTGGTCACCGGAGACGAACTGAGCGCCGCCTATCACCGGGTGCGTGGTCGGGCCGGCCTCGCCGATGGGCCCGCGCTGATCCGGGTGGCAAACGGCCTCAGTGAGTCGCCGTTGGAGTCCATCAGCCGGTGCGCGATGCGTGGACTGTCGGTCGCCCCGGAGCTGCAGGTGCCCTTGTTCTCCAGGACCGGCTCGTTCATTGCCAGGGTGGACTTCTTCTGGCGTGCGGCCGGCCTGGTCGGGGAGGCCGATGGCCGAGCGAAGTACAACGGGGACGAGCTGTACCGGGAGAAGCAACGCCAGGATGCCCTGGTTGCCGCCGGTTACCTCGTCACCCGGTGGGACTGGGCGACCGCCATGCGACCGAGCCGGCTCCGCGCACAGCTGGAAGCTCAACTCGAGCAAGCCCGGCGTCTCAGAGCCGCCGGCCTCTCACCGGCATAGTGCGGCCCGAAATCACAAGACACGCCGGGTGGGCGGTGATTTCGGGCCGCACTATGCAGGAGTGGGTTAGGACTTGGCGCGCCGTCCCCGGCTCTTCTCGCGATCGGTCTGCGACAGCAACACCTTGCGGATCCGGACAGTGGACGGCGTCACTTCGACACACTCGTCCTCGCGACAGAATTCCAGCGACTGCTCCAGCGACAGCTTGCGCGGCGGCACCAGGTGCTGAAAGTCGTCACCGGTGGACGACCGCATGTTGGAGAGCTTCTTCTCCTTGGTGATGTTCACGTCCATGTCGTCGGCCCGGGAGTTCTCCCCCACCAGCATGCCTTCGTACACCTCGGTTGTCGGCTCCACGAACATGGTGCCGCGTTCCTGCAGGTTGATCATGGCGAACGGGGTGGCGACACCCGACCGGTCAGCCACCAGCGATCCCGATGCCCGTGTGCGAAGCTCGCCGAACCAGGGCTCGTAGTCCTCGAACACGTGATGCAGGATGCCGGTTCCACGGGTGTCGGTCAGGAACTCGGTCCGGAACCCGATCAGGCCCCGCGATGGCACCAGGAACTCCATCCGGATCCAGCCGGTGCCGTGGTTGGTCATGGTCTCCATGCGTCCCTTGCGGACTGCGAGCAGCTGGGTGATCGTGCCCAGGTACTCCTCAGGACAGTCCACCGTCAGTCGCTCGACCGGCTCGTGGACCTTGCCGTTGATGGTCTGCGTGACCACCTGCGGTTTGCCCACGGTCAGCTCGAATCCCTCGCGCCGCATCTGCTCGACGAGGATCGCCAGCGCCAGCTCCCCGCGGCCCTGGACCTCCCAGGTGTCGGGGCGCTCGGTGGGTAGCACCCGAAGCGAGACGTTACCGACGAGCTCCCGGTCCAATCGGTCCTTGACGAGCCTGGCAGTCACCTTCGTACCCTTTTCGCGGCCGGCCAACGGTGATGTGTTGGTGCCGATGGTCATCGAAATGGCGGGCTCGTCGACGGTGATCAGCGGCAACGGCACCGGGTTCTCGAGGTCGGCCAGGGTGTCGCCGATCATGATGTCGGGGATGCCGGCGATCGCGATGATGTCACCGGGGCCGGCGGACTCGGCGGGCTTACGCTCGAGGGCCTCGGTCATCAACAGCTCGGTGATCTTGACCTGCTGGATGGTGCCGTCATGGCGGCACCAGGCGACCTGCTGACCCTTGCGGATCGTTCCCTGGAATACCCGGCACAGCGCGATCCGGCCCAGGAACGGCGAGGCGTCCAGGTTCGTGACGTGGGCCTGCAGCTCGGCGCCCTCGCGGTAGGAAGGTGCCGGAATCGTGTTCAGGATGGTCGAGAACAGCGGTTGCAGGTTCTCCGAGTCCGGCACGGTGCCATCGGCGGGACGGTTCAGCGATGCCTTTCCGTCGCGGGCGCAGGCGTACACGATCGGAAAGTCGATCTGCTCCTCGTCGGCGTCCAGGTCGAGAAAGAGCTCATAGGTCTCGTCGACGACTTCGGCGATCCGGGAGTCCGGGCGGTCGACCTTGTTGATGACCAGGATCACCGGCATCTTCGCGGCCAGAGCCTTGCGCAGCACGAACCGGGTCTGCGGCAGTGGGCCTTCGGAGGCGTCCACCAGCAGCACGATGCCGTCGACCATCGACAGCCCGCGCTCCACCTCGCCACCGAAGTCCGCGTGACCCGGGGTGTCGATGATGTTGATGATCATCTTCTCGCCGTCGGGCGCCACGTACTTCACGGCGGTGTTCTTCGCGAGGATCGTGATGCCCTTTTCGCGTTCGAGGTCATTGGAATCCATGGCACGCTCGTCGATGTGGTCGTGCGCACCGAACGCGCCGGACTGCCACAGCATGGCGTCAACCAGGGTGGTCTTGCCGTGGTCGACGTGCGCGACGATCGCTACGTTGCGGATCGACGTGCGAACGGAATCGTTCGGCAGCGTGGTCTTAGACATAACTCTTCTCTCGTATTCGTGGCTGACTCGGTCGCGGCCCGTCCGGTGCTGGACGAACCATCTGCATTGCTTTCATGTTCAGTGTTGCTGTTCCCTGCGCGTCACCCGGAAGCAGTAACCGAGGACTCCCAGGAACGTGCCGGCTCCGATTCCTGCCAGTACCGACGGCGTCGGGTCCCACTTGGCGACACCGATGACCTCCACACTCGAACCGTCGTAGAAGACCGTGTGCTGCGAGCCGTCCGACCACCGGGGATCCCCCAGCAGTGACGTGACCCGAAGCGCTCCGTCGTCGCTGACGAACGTGCCGCCGACCAGGCAGATCCCACGGGCACAGGACCTGTCGGCGATGTACGTCCCGCGGGTACCGGCCGGATGGTTGCCGACGTGCTGGGCGATTCCCAGGACCGCCAGTGCCAGCGCCCCCAGACAGAGCATCGGGAACACCACCCAGAACAGCCAGCCAGCGATCCGCCGGACGCCGGGAAACGACATCGCGACAAGCTCGCCAGCGGCCTCGTCCCGGTAGGCCGCGCGGGTGACCGCCCGGATCGGGTGGTCACCGAACCGGGTGTGCTCGCCGGCCTCGGAGGAGGGCACGGCCGGCTGGTCAGTGGACATCACCGCACATCATCACATCTGCTAGCCCGGGATGCGCCGCGGCGCCGGGTGTCCGCCGGTGGAGCGAGCCGCGGGGCGGGCTGACCGATCGTAGGAAGGCCGGTCATGCGAGGGCCGGTCATGCGAAGGCCGGTCATGCGAAGGCCGGTCGCGCCAGGGCTTCTCGGTGCGGGGACGGTCGCCGCCACCGCTGCGACCGCGCTCGGCGGAACGGCCGCGGTCATATCCCCGCTCGCGTGACGAAGCCGGGCGTACGCGCTCCACGATCGGGACTCCTGAGGGCACCCGCGCGCCGGTGAGCGAGAACATCGCCGGGTCGCCCGGAAGCACGTCACGCTGTTCGGGGTGCACGCCCGCAGCAGACAGCAGATTGCGGATCGTCCGCTCCTCGTTGGGGGTGGCGATGGTGACGACCATGCCCGATTCGCCGGCGCGAGCCGTACGGCCCGAGCGGTGCAGGTAATCCTTCGGGTCGGCGGGCGGGTCGACGTGCATCACCATGGTCACGTCATCGACGTGGATACCGCGGGCGGCGACATCCGTGGCGACCAGTGCGGTGACCGAGCCGTCCTTGAATCCGTTGAGGGCCTGGGTGCGCTGCGCCTGGGTGCGACCTCCGTGCAGCGCGCTGGCCGAAACCCCGGCGCGCTTGAGGTTGTCGGCAAGCCGTTCCGCGCCGAACTTGGTGCGGACGAACAGGATGGTGCGATCCGAGCGGGCGGCGATCTCGGTGATGACCTGCCATTTGGCCGACATCGGCATCCGGAAGACGTGATGCGCCATCGTGTCGACGGTGGCGACCGCGGGGGCCAGGGCCTTGATCTCGGGATCGACGAGGTACTCGGTGACCAGAGTGGCGACGTCGCCGTCCAGCGTGGCGGAGAACAGCAGGCGCTGGCCGCCGGCCGGGGTCATGTTCAACAGTTGCCGGACGACCGGCAGAAAACCGAGGTCCGCCATGTGGTCTGCCTCGTCCAGCACCGTGATCTGCACCTTGGAGAGGTCGCAGGCGCGGCGTTCGATGAGATCGATCAGGCGACCGGGGGTGGCCACCACGATGTCCGCGCCGCGCACCAGACCCTGGATCTGCTTGTGGATCGGAAGGCCGCCGGCGACCAGCCGAAGGGAAAGGTCGCTGGCCTGGGCCAGCGGAGCCAGACTGTCCACGACCTGCATCGCGAGTTCGCGGGTCGGAACCAGGATCAGCGCGTGCGGCCTGCGGGGCGAGGTCGCCGCGCCTTGCAGCTGAGCGAGCATCGGCAGGCCGAACGCCAACGTCTTGCCGGCGCCGGTGGCAGCGCGGCCGAGTACGTCCCGGCCAGCCAGCGCGGCGGGAATGGTCGCAGCCTGTACGGGGAACGGGGTGCTGATCCCGCTGCGGGTAAGGGCCTGTACGAGGTTGCGCGGCAGTCCCAGCTCGGCGAAGGACGGCATGTTGTCGGGGTCGATGACGGTCATCGGCAGGTTGTCGAAAGGGCTCGGCCGACTGCTGCGGACGGGCGCGAATGACTTGGCTGGCCGGCTCTTGCGGGGGCCGGACGTGCGGGAGTTACGGGCAGCAGCGGATGGCCGCTGGGCATACGAAGACAAAGAAATTCCCTCGAGACGGTGGCGCGTCTCGGCGATCCGCCTGGACCGATACCCACAGCCCGTGGGCGGTGAGATGCCTGGCGACAGTCAGTGAAACGAACCCAGCGCGCTTCTCTTAGGCGAAGTCGCGCCGACATTGATGCCCTGAGTCTACCGGTCCAGCGGGCTGCTTCAGACCACCTGGAAACTGGTCGAGATCAGGTCGCCCGCGATGTCCAGCCGCCAGGTGTAACGCCCTTGGGGCAGCGGCATCGGCTGGACGTTGACGGTGAAGCTCGAGTCGATCGGGGTGCCCGCGGTGAGGCCGGGCGGCCTGCCCACCTCGACCGTGGCGTGGAACTCGATGAGCTGGTCAGGGGTCCCGTCCGGACCGAGGAGCGTGACCGGTCGTCCGTCGGCATCGACGAGTTGAAGGTGCAGCGGTAGGACCTCGTTCGCGCGGTCCCACGGCACCTTCAGCAGGCCCACCACCGCTTGCGGCGCGGTCGGTGCACCGGTCACCGACCACCCAGCTCCCAGCATGCTGACCTTGCCGCCGACGGCCTGGGCGGCGTCAGCGAGGATGAGCTGGGCTTCGACCTGAGATGCCATGCGCCCATGATGCCACCCTGATCACTGGCGACCGAGCGCCCGGTAGAGCCAGCCCTCCGAACGCCACAGCTCCCGGTCCAGCGCGTTCCGGCCATCGACGATGTTGCACTGGCGGACCACCTCGGCCAGCGCTGCCGGCTGCATCTGCCGGAACTCCGCCCACTCGGTCAGGTGCAGCACGACGTCGGCGTCGGTACACGCCTGCAACGCGGAATCCGCATATGCCAGCATCGGAAAGAGCCGCCGGGCGTTGGTCATCGCCTGCG
>JBBQFE010000215.1:0-5653 GCA_038321605.1 Mycobacteriales bacterium
CTGGAAGTTGCAGATCCATGACATGGACGTCGCAACCGGCCGCCCGCAGCCCTGCTCGTTCGGCGATCGGGGCATGTCGGTCTGTGGCTACTACCAGCCGACCTTCCTGTACGAGCTGATCTGGAACCTGATCATCGCCGCTCTGATCCTCTGGGCTGACCGCAGATTTCGGCTCGCCCGCGGGCAGGTGTTCGCGATCTATGTCATGGGTTACACGGCCGGTCGGTTCGTCATCGAGTCGCTCAGGTCAGATCACGCCAATCAGATCTTCGGTATGCGGGTGAACAACTGGGTCGCGCTCATCGCCTTTGTCGGGGGCGTGGTGATCTTCCTTCGCCAACGTGGCAAGGAACCCAGCGCCGCGCTGATCGCGGCAAGCGCCACCGAACCAGCCGACCAGACGACAGCCCCTGCGTCCGCCGACGGGACGACGGGCCCCCCATCCGCCGACGGCCTTGACGCGGGTGAGTCTGAGTTAGGTGAACCTGAGTCCACCGAGTCCGGCGGTACCGACCTAACATCGAGGGATGTCGACCATCCCGGATCCGGTGCAACCCCTGGCCCACCCGATCGGTGATCCCGAGCTGGCCATCGGCCACGAACATCGTGATGTCAGCGGCGGTTGGCTCCGTCCCACGGTGTTCGGCATGGTGGACGGATTGGTGTCCAACTTCGCCCTCATCGCCGGCGTGGCTGCCGCCTCGACCTCCGCGCGGCCGGTACTGCTCGCGGGAATCGCCGGCCTTGTAGGCGGCGCGTTCTCGATGGGCACCGGGGAATTCATCTCCGTCCGAAGCCAGAACGAGTCCATGCAGGCCGAGGTGGACGTCGAGCGCCACGAGCTCATCCATAACACCGAGGCCGAGATCGCCGAGCTGGCGCAGATCTACATCGGTCGTGGTGTCGATCCCGAGTTAGCCCAACTGGTGGCCGAACAGCTTTCCTTCGACCCCGAGCAGGCCTTGGAGATCCACGCCAAAGAGGAGCTCGGGGTCGACATCCACGACCTTCCGAACGCCCGACTGGCCGCCACCTCGTCGTTTCTGTCCTTCTCGGTGGGAGCGTTCGTCCCGCTGCTGCCGTTCCTGTTCGCAGCCAAGGTGCTACCCATCGCCGCCATCCTCGCGCTGGTCGGCCTCTTCGTCACCGGCGCGGTGACCTCGCGGTTCACCACCCGGACCTGGTGGTACGCCGGCGGGCGGCAGCTACTGCTCGGCGGCATCTCCGCTGCGGTTACGTTCGGAATCGGCCACCTCTTCGGCGCCACCATCGGCTGAGTCGGCTGAGTCTGCGCGGCCGGCTGAGTCGGCAGCGTCTCCCACGTCGGAGTCTGCGCCAGCAGCAAGCAGCGCGGTCACCGAGTTCAGATGGCCGCCCGCGGTGGCGAGGAACAGTGCCGTCCGACCGTCGGCACGCCGGGCGTCCACCTCGGCGTCGGATGCGATCAGGATCCACACCAACTCATCGTGACCACCGGCTGCCGCGGCATGCAGTGGACGGCTGGCCTCGGCGTTGCGTGAAGGCTCGTCCGGCACCGCATCTGCATCCAGCAGCACCCGCGCGGCCTCAGCCCGCCCGAAGCGGGCAGCCAGGTGCAGCGGTTGCCAGCCGTCGTCGGAGAACTGGTCCACCACCTCCAGATCGGCCAGGATCAGCCGCTCCAGCCGATCGGTGTCGTCGAACGCGGCGGCCTCGAAAACCGTCAGCTCCCCGGTCCGCGCAGCCAGTTCGTCGGCGAGCGGACCGTGGCCCGCGTACAGGGCGGCCAGCGCTGCCGAGGCCCCCTGTGGGCCTGGTTCGTGCAGCAGCGCGGCGTCGTCGTCGAGCAGCGATCGCACCTTCGACACGTCGCCCGCGGCGATCGCCTCGAAGAACGCAGCGGGGTCGGTGTCAGCCATGGCTCCACTCTGCCAGGCCCGCCGGACGGGGACCGCGGCTGCCGCGAGATGCCTCACACCTAACCTGTTCGTCGCCAACCGGGACGTGCCGGTAACCTGAGCGAAGCATTATGTTCCGGGCCGACGCTGTCCCGCGTGATTTCAGCAGAGGCCCCGGACCTCGGGACCTCGTGATCGAGGGAGCACGCGTGCAGTTCTCCGCAGTGCCCGCCGCGCAGGGTCTGTATGACCCGAGCAACGAATCAGACGCCTGTGGCGTCGCCTTCCTGGCCGACCTGACCGGCCGCCCACGCCATTCCCTGGTGAAGAACGCCCTCGTCGCCCTGCACAACATGGATCACCGCGGTGCCGCGGGCGCCGAACCGTCCAGCGGCGACGGAGCCGGGTTGACCGTCGGAATGCCCGACGAGTTCCTGCGCGCCGTGCTCGGCGACCTGGGCATCCAGCTTCCCGCAGCCGGTGCGTACGTCACCGGCATCGCTTTTCTGCCGACCAACACCGAGAAGCGCGCCCGGGTCAAGGCCGTCATCGAGTCCACTGCGGTGGACGAGGGGCTGCAACTGCTCGGCTGGCGCCCGGTGCCGACCAGGTCCGACGACCTCGGACCCACCGCACTCAGCGTCATGCCGGTTTTCGAGCAGCCGGTCTTCAGCGCGCCGGACGAGGCGACGGGGCTGGACCTGGAGCGACGCGCGTTCGCCCTGCGCAAGGTGGCCGAACGACTGGTCGCCGAGGCCGGTGACGAGCTGTACTTCCCGTCGCTGTCGTGCCGCACCATGGTCTACAAGGGCATGCTGACCACCGCCCAGCTCGCGACGTTCTACCCGGACCTCTCCGATGTCCGTTTCGCCACGGCCATCGCACTGGTGCACAGCCGTTTCTCCACCAACACCTTTCCGTCCTGGCCGCTGGCGCAGCCGTTCCGGATGATCGCCCACTACGGTGAGATCAACACCGTGGGCGGCAACCGCAACTGGATGCGCACCCGGCAGGCCATGCTCGCCTCGGACGTGCTCGGCGGCCCGCGGCACAACGACATCAGTCGGCTGTTCCCGATCTGCACGCCCGGCGCCTCGGACTCCGCCTCGTTCGACGAGGTGCTGGAACTGCTGCACCTCGCCGGTCGCAGCCTGCCGCACGCGGTCCTGATGATGATCCCGGAGGCCTGGGAGAACGCGGCGAAGATGGACCAGTCGCGCCGTGACTTCTATGCCTTCCACTCGGCCCTGATGGAGCCCTGGGACGGGCCGGCCTGCGTCACCTTCACCGACGGCACCGTGATCGGCGCCGTGCTCGACCGCAACGGTCTGCGGCCCGGCCGATGGTGGAAGACCTCTGACGGTCTGGTGATTCTGGCCAGTGAGGCAGGCGTGATCGAAATCGATCCGACGACCGTCACGGCCAAGGGACGGCTGCAACCGGGTCGGATGTTCCTCGTCGACACCGCCGCGGGCACCATCCGCGACGACGACGAGATCAAGTCCGCCCTCGCCGCGGAACACCCGTACGGAGAATGGCTGCACTCGGGGCTGCTGCAGTTGGACAAGCTGCCCAGCCGTGAGCACGTCGTGCACACCCACGACTCCGTACTGCGGCGCCAGCAGCTCTTCGGCTACACCGAGGAGGAGCTGCGGATCATCATCAAGCCGATGGCCACCGTCGCCGGTGAGCCCCTCGGCTCGATGGGCACCGACACTCCGATGGCCGTGCTGTCCAAGCGTCCACGCTTGCTCTTCGACTATTTCTCCGAACTCTTCGCCCAGGTCACGAACCCCCCGCTGGACGCGATCCGGGAAGAGCTCGTCACGTCCATGTCCGGCACCATCGGACCGGAATACAACCTGCTCGACCCGACGCCGGCGTCCTGTCGTCAGATCGTGCTGCCCACCCCGGTGATCGACAACGACGAGCTGGCCAAGATCTGGCACGTCAACGCCGACGGCGACCTGCCGGGGTTCCAGTGCGCGCTCATCGACGGTCGGTTCCGGGTCCACGGTGGGGGCCCGGCTCTGACCGCGGCGCTGCTCCGGGTGCGCGAGGAGTGCTCGCAGGCCATCGACAACGGTGCACGCATCCTGATCCTCTCCGATCGCGACTGCGATGCCGACCACGCCCCGATTCCGGCGCTGTTGTTGACCGCGGCCGTGCATCATCACCTGGTACGCACCGGCCAGCGCACCAAGGTCGGACTGGTGGTCGAGACCGGCGAGGCGCGCGAGGTCCACCACATCGCTCTGCTGATCGGTTACGGAGCCGCCGCGGTCAACCCGTACCTGGCATTCGAGAGCATCGATGACCTGATCGCCAACGGGGTCATCACCGGGATCGAGTCCAAGGCCGCGGTGTCGAAGTACATCAAGGGCCTGGCCAAGGGCGTACTGAAGGTGATGTCCAAGATGGGCATCTCCACGGTCGCCTCGTACACGGGAGCGCAGGTCTTCCAGTCCTTCGGCCTGTCCGACGAGGTCGTCGACGAGTACTTCACCGGCACGCGCCATCAACTGGGCGGGATCGGCCTCGAGGTGATCGCCACCGAGGTGGCGGCACGGCACGCGCATGCGTTCCCACTCACCCCGACGACCCGGGCGCATCGCCGGCTCGAGACCGGCGGGGAGTACGCCTGGCGCCGCGAGGGCGAGTTGCACCTGTTCAATCCGGAGACGGTCTTCAAGCTGCAGTACGCCACCCGGTCCGGTCGTTACGAGGTGTTCGCGGAGTACACCGCGGAGATGGAGCGGCTCTATCGCGAAGGCGTCACGCTGCGCGGCATGTTCGAGCTGCGTAACGGTGTTCGCCCGGCGGTACCGATCGACGAGGTCGAGCCCGTCTCGGAGATCGTGAAGCGGTTCGCCACCGGCGCGATGTCCTACGGCTCCATCTCGGCCGAGGCGCACGAGACACTTGCCATCGCGATGAACCGACTCGGTGGCCGATCCAACTCGGGCGAGGGTGGCGAGGACGCTGTGCGTTTCACCCCCGACGCCAACGGGGACCTGCGTCGCTCGGCCGTCAAGCAGGTCGCCTCGGGGCGCTTCGGCGTCACGTCGCACTACCTGGTCAACGCCGATGACCTGCAGATCAAGGTCGCGCAGGGCGCCAAGCCGGGGGAGGGCGGCCAACTGCCCGGCTACAAGGTGTACCCCTGGATCGCCCGTACCCGGCACTCCACGCCCGGGGTCGGCCTGATCTCGCCCCCGCCGCATCACGACATCTACTCCATCGAGGACCTCGCTCAGCTCATCCACGACCTGAAGAACGCCAACTCGGCCGCCCGGATCCACGTCAAGCTGGTCGCCGAGAACGGCGTCGGTACGGTCGCCGCCGGGGTCTCCAAGGCGCACGCCGACGTGGTGCTGATCTCCGGGCACGACGGCGGCACCGGTGCCGCGCCGCTGACCAGCCTCAAGCACGCCGGGATGCCGTGGGAGCTGGGCCTGGCCGAAACCCAACAGACCTTGGTGCTGAACGGACTTCGCGACCGGATCACCGTTCAGGTCGACGGCGCGATGAAGACCGGTCGCGACGTCGTGGTCGCCGCGCTGCTGGGTGCCGAGGAGTACGGCTTCGCCACCGCGCCACTGGTCGTCTCGGGGTGCATCATGATGCGGGTCTGCCACCTGGACACCTGTCCGGTCGGTGTCGCCACGCAGAACCCGATCCTGCGGCAACGGTTCACCGGCAAGCCCGAATTCGTGGTGACCTTCTTCGAATTCATCGCGCAGCAGGTGCGGGAGTACCTGGCCGAGCTGGGCTTC
>JBBQFE010000216.1:0-5615 GCA_038321605.1 Mycobacteriales bacterium
GTCGAGCGGGTCCGGGCGGTCATCGAGGCAGGTCAGGGGGCCATCTCGAACGGGGCCGGTGCAGAGGAGGTCCTGTGGGAGGTATGGCGGGCCAGTGGCCTCGATGTCCGGCTCGAGCAGCGAAGTCTCAACGGCGGTTCCGACGGCGCCCGAGCCGACCGAGATCTCGACGCGGTGCTGGCGCTTTTCGGCGAGGCGGCGAAGATGGCCGAACGGTCACCGGGAGCTGATGCCGATGAGCTGTACCGCTGGGTCACCCAACTGCAGATCATCGATGCCTCCGCACCGGCCGAGCGAACGGCGTCCGATTCGGTCGCCATCCTGACCGCTCACGCCAGCAAGGGACTGCAGTGGCAGGTCGTGTGCGTGGCGGGCGTCCAGGACGGCAGCTGGCCCAACCTGCGTCAACGGGGGCAGCTGCTCGGCGCGGATCTGCTGGTCGACCTGGATGCGCGGCGGGCCACCGTCTCCAGCGGACTGACGAGCCAGCGACTGGTCGAGGAACGAAGGCTCTTCTACGTGGCGATCACCAGAGCGAGCCGGTCCCTGCTGGTCACAGCTGTCTCCGGCGAGGACAACCAACCCTCACGCTTTCTCGACGAGCTTGACCCGGTCGCCGACGAGGCGCAGCGCCGCTCCGTGGAACCGAGTCGTCAGGCGTTCGCATTGCCGGGAATCGTTGCCGAACTGCGGGCAGCGATGCTGGACGGGCACACCACCGGCGCGCAGCGCGCCTCCGCCGCGCGCCAGCTGGCCCGGCTGGCCGCCGAGGGCGTTCGGGGTGCCTCGCCGGAGCAGTGGTGGGGAATGGCCGAGCTGTCCACCGACGCGCCGATCAGGCCCGTGTCCGCGGGCCCGGTTCCGATTCGTCCGTCCAAGTTCGAGGCCTACGCCGAGTGCGAACTGCGTGCGCTGCTCTCGGAGCTGGGCGCAGTCGACGCCACGGACGAGGCCGCTGCGTCGCTGGGCACTCTGGTGCACGCGGTCGCCGAACAGGCGCCGGTCGGGGCATCTGTGGAGCAGCTGGCCGAGCTGCTGCAGGCGGGCTGGTCGACCTTGGATTTCGGGGCACCCTGGCATGCAGTGAACGAGCGGGCCCGTGCCCAGCGGATGCTGCAGGCCCTGGCAACGTGGCTGTCGCAGAGCCGGGACGAGCTCACCGAGGTGGCTCGCGAGGCGCCGTTCAAGGTGGTCGTCGGGGATGCGGTGCTGTCGGGCAAGGTGGATCGACTCGAGCGGGACGGCCAGGGCAGGCTGGTGATCATCGACCTCAAGACCGGCAAGAACAAGCCGACCCGTCTCGAGGTCGAAGGACATGCCCAACTTGCCGCCTACCAGCTTGCGGTCGCCGAAGGTGGCTTCACCGACCTGGTACCGGCCGAATCCGGTGGTGCCAGGCTGGTTCAGGTCGGCGCCAGTCCACCCGGCCCGCAAGCCCAGCCCCCGATGTCGGAGTTCGACGACCCTGAGTGGGTACGCCGCGAGCTTGCCCGCATCGCGACGGTGCTGCGCGGTAACACCGTTACCGCCAGACCGGGAAATGGCTGTTCCAGGTGCCCGGTCAGGCTCAGCTGTCCTGCCCAGACCGAGGGCCAGCAGGTCATTTCGTGAGCACCGCGACCATGCGTTACAGCCCTGGCCAGATCGCGGTGCTGCTCGGCGGGAGGCCGCCGACCACACAGCAGACCGCGGTGATCGAGGCACCACTGCAACCGGCTGTCGTCATTGCCGGCGCGGGTTCGGGAAAGACCGAGACGATGGCCGCCCGAGTGGTCTGGCTGGTGGCCAACGGCCTGGTCGCACCAGACCGCATCCTTGGCCTCACCTTCACCCGGAAGGCGGCAGCGGAACTGCAACACCGGGTCCGGCGCAGACTCCGGTCGTTCTATCGCGCAGCCGACCCAGAGCACGAGCTGGCCGTCGAACCCACGGTGCTCACCTATGCCGCGTACGCCGGTCAACTCGTGGACGAACACGCCATCCTGATCGGGCGCGAGCCGGGTTCGAGGTTGCTCACCGAGGCGGCCCGCTGGCAGCTGGGGGATTCCGTGGTCCGCCGCTACGACGGCGGTTTCGCCGAGGAGCCGGGTGTGGTGTCCACAGTCACCGAGCGCGCCCTGGACCTCTCGGGCCAGCTGGCGGATCACCTGGCTCGGGCCGAGGACGTGGACAAGCTGAGTCACCGGGTGTTGGCTCAACTCGACTCGATGCCCAAGGGCCCGCGGTCCCGCAACGAATTTCCGGCTGAGGTGCTGAAACTTCGCCGGAGCCTGCTCAGAAGAATGGACCTGCTGCCGATCGTCGAGCGGTTCGCCGAAGCCAAGCGCTCACTAGGCGCAGTGGACTTCGCGGACCAGATGGTGCTGGCCACCGAGTTGTCCCGGCTCGCTGCGGTGGCAGAGGTGGAACGAAGCCGGTACGACGTGGTCCTGCTCGACGAGTACCAGGACACCGGCCACGCCCAGATCGAGATGCTGACCGCGTTGTTCGCCGACGGCCGGGCTGTCACAGCAGTCGGGGACCCACTTCAGTCGATCTATGGTTGGCGAGGCGCCAGCGCGGCAAACATCACCCAGTTCGAGACGCGCTTCCGCACGCGAGCGGGAGAACCGGCCAGACGGTTTCCGCTGACCACCAGTTGGCGCAACGACCGGCGCATCCTGGCGGCCGCCAACCGGGTCGCGCTGCCGCTGCGTCACGACGACGAACCGGAGCTGACCGAGCGCCCGGGGGCGAGCCAGGGCGAGGTGAGCATTACCTACACCCAGAGCGTGGCCGACGAAGCCGAGTGGATCGCTGACCGGTTGTCGCGGCAATGGACGGATCGGATCACCGCTGATTGGACCGACGGCCAGCGCACCCTCGCAGTGCTGGTTCGCAAGCGTTCGGGCATTGCCCTGATCGCACAGGCCATCCGCGCCCGCGGCCTGCCAGTTGAAGTCGTCGACCTGGGCGGCCTCCTGACACTCCCCGAGATCGCAGACATCCGGGCTGTGCTGCAGGTGCTGGCAGATCACAACTCCGGTGGTTCGCTCGGCCGGTTGCTCACCGGCGCCCGCTGGCGGATCGGGCCGGCCGACCTCGTGTCGTTGCACGATCGCGCCCGGGCGCTGGCTGCGACGACCACCCGGGCGCTGCGAATGGGCTCTGTACCTAAGGACAGCGCTCCCGGTCCGTCGGACGGGCCGACCGTTGCCGACACCGGCGATGATCGCATCGACCCGTCCCTCGTCGAAGCGCTGGACGATCTCGGCGACCCGCGTGGCTATTCCGAAGTGGGCTACCAGCGCCTTTCCGATTGCGCCGGTCTGCTCCGCCGGCTGCGACGGCGGCAGGAGCTGCCGCTTCCGGACCTCATCGCCGAGGTCGAGGTGGCGTTGGGCCTGGACGTCGAGGTTGCGGCCCGCGCCGAAGCTGCGTCGGCCGCGGTCGGCGACGCCGGGCGCGCAAACCTGGATCGGTTCATCGATGAGGCCGCCCGTTTCGTGGGTGACCGGTTCGGTTCGGGTCAGGTCAACGGCCTTTCGGCCTTTCTTTCCTATCTCAAGGCAGCCGAAGACGAGGAATACGGCTTGAAACCGGCTGCGATCGAGGTGCAGTCCGAGCGCATCCAGGTACTGACGGTGCACGGGGCCAAGGGACTGGAATGGGATGTGGTCGCGGTGGCGGGGCTGGTCGACAAGGGCTTCCCGGACCAGCCGCGCAGCCACGACTGGGCGAGCACACCGGCGTTGCTACCGGCGCCGCTGCGGGGCGACCGGGACCAGCTGCCGGAATTGGTGCTGGCAGGGTGTGCAGACCGCAGCGAGGCCGACACCCGAGTGAAGCGACACCGTTCGGAGCTGACGGCACGACACCTGCTCGAGGAGCGCAGGCTCGCGTACGTCGCTTTCACTCGCGCGCGCAAGACCTTGCTCGTGTCGGGTGCTGCGTGGGGCGCTGGCAGCACACCGCGTCCGGCGTCGGTCTTTCTGCAGGAACTTCGGGCACTAGAGGTCGAGGACGTCGCCGCCGTCGACCACTGGCACGAGGTCGAGGACGGCGAGACCAACCCGATGCAGGCGCTGGACCAGCAGGCCCTGTGGCCAGCGGATCCGCTGACGCCGGCACGTCGCTCGACGCTGCTCGCCGGTGCTCAGCTCGTGCGGTCGGCGATGGATCGGCCACCGCTCCCGCCGTCACACTCGGACCGGGCCGACCCGAGAGAGGCGTCCTGGGCGCGTGACGTGGACCTGCTGCTGGCCGAACGCCGCGCCGCCGCCCGCGTGACGGACATCGAGGTGGCGGTCCCCGATCACCTGTCGGTCTCAGATGTGGTGGCCATGGCCGAAGATCCAGTCGCCTTCGCTCGCCGGTTGCGTCGGCCGATGCCGCATCGCCCCGCCCAACAGGCCCGACGGGGAACCGCGTTCCACCAATGGCTCGAACAACGCTGGGCGGCCGACACCCTGCTCGACATCGACGAGATCCCCGGCGCCGTGGACGAGGTCATCGACGACCGCGATCTCGACGCATTCAAAGCCCGCTTCGAGGCCGGTGCCTGGGCCGACCAGACGCCGGTGGCGGTAGAGGTGCCCTTCGAGATGAGCTTCGGCACCCGCGTGGTCCGAGGACGGATGGATGCGGTGTTCAGGCAGCCGAGCGGCCGGTACGTCGTGGTGGACTGGAAGACCGGAAGGCCGCCTGCCCCGTCGCAGGAACGCACGAAGGCCATCCAGCTCGCGCTGTACCGCCTGGCCTGGGCCGATCTGCAGGGGATCGATGACTCCGATCTCGCGAGCGTGGGCGCCGCCTTTTACTACGTGGCGGCGGACCTGACCGTCGCGCCGGCCGACCTGTTGACGGCCGACGAGCTGAGGGCGCTGATCAACGGCTGAGCCAGTTCCTGTCCGGTGGCCAGATCCACAGCTCGCCGAGCGGTGGCCAAGGCTAGCCTGGACCGGTGAGTGATGTTCGAGACTTCGTGACCAACAACCGTTCGGATCTGCTGGGCGACCTGGACCAATGGCTCCGGATCCCCGGGATCAGCGCCCAGCCGGAGCACCACGAGGCTGTACGGCGCAGCGCCGAGTGGCTTGCCGATGCATTCCGCCGTACCGGCTTTCCGACTGTGGAGATCTGGCCGACCCCCGGTCTGCCCACCGTCTACGCCGAATGGCCGGCTCACGATGCGGATACCGACACGCCGACCGTTCTCGTGTACGGCCACCACGACGTGCAGCCGGTCGACCCGTTGGAGCTCTGGGACACCGCCCCGTTCGAGCCGACCGTCGACGGAGCGGTGCTTCGCGCCCGAGGGGCCTCTGACGACAAGGGACAGCTGCTGTTCCACCTGCTCGGCCTGCGAGCCCACCTGGCCGCCACCGGCCGCACCAGCCCGGCGGTGACCCTGAAGTTCCTGATCGAGGGCGAGGAAGAGTCGGGCTCGCCCAACTTCGAGGCCCTGCTCGCCGAGCGGGCGGATCGACTGCATACCGACGTCGTGGTCATCACCGATACCGGCATGGTCGCCGAGGACGTACCGAGTGCGGTCACCGGCATGCGTGGCCTGGTGGTCGCGACGGTGAAATTTCATGGTCCGGACCTGGATCTGCACTCGGGCTCCTTTGGCGGTG
>JBBQFE010000217.1:0-5600 GCA_038321605.1 Mycobacteriales bacterium
CGACCGGCGCCGATCTGACCGTGCCCAGCACCTTGGCACCGGCGGGGGCCACACCACGACCCACCCGGGCTCCGGCGAGCGCCTCGGCCAGCGCCTGCCCAGCGGCGAGGTCCGGGGTGCCGGATCGGCTCGAAGCGTTCGGGGTGTCCCGCCCGGCGTCGACCATGGCGGCGGTGATGGGGCTGGCATAACTGGACGGCGCATCGTCCGTCGCCCAGCCGGTGGCGGTGCTCGGGCCGGTGAACAGCGAGCCGTCCACCTCGACGTCGGTGACCGCCGTGCCCGCGAGCGCCTTCTTGACCTGCCCGGCGAGGTCGGAGATGCGCGCCGCCTCGGCGTACTCGGTCGGTTGGCCGGACGCGGCGGCGCTCAGGGTCGGGTCGCCCGCACCAACCAGCACCACAGTGCCCGGGGAAGAGCCCTGGACCACCGTGGTCGTGAAGCGGTCACTGGCCCGGCGGACCCGCAACAGTGCGGCGGCGGTGAACAACTTGCTGGTCGACGCAGGCGCCACCGACGTCGCGGCGCCTCTGCTGAGCAGGGCGGTTCCGGTGCCCGCGTCGTAGACCTGTGCAGCTACCGACGGACCCAGACCCGGTACGTCGAGCTTGTTCGCCAACGCGGCGGCGATCCCGGCAGCGCTCGGCGACGGAGCCACCGTGCCTGCCGATGCGGTAACCGGTGCGGCGGTGGCACCGGCCAGGGCAGCGGATGCGTCGGCGGCCGGTGCGGTGGCCGCCGGGACCACGATCGGACGGAAGGCCCGGTCGGCGAGATACTGGCGAGTCTGACCGATGCCCGCGTACAGGCCGGCGCCGACCAGCACTGCGACGATGACCAGCGGCACAACCCTCGAGGTTCGCGCGTGGGAGCTCGTCACGATAGGACACACTAATGTCCAACAAAGGGCCAGCGCCGACAATGCACTGCGAAAGGACACCGTCATGGTGGAGTTCGACGTCCTCATCGAGATTCCCAAGGGCAGCCGCAACAAGTACGAGGTCGACCATGAGACCGGCCGGATCCGGCTGGACCGCGTCCTCTTCACCTCCACCCAGTACCCCGCCGACTACGGCTACATCGAGGAAACCCTGGGCGAGGACGGCGACCCGCTGGACGCTCTCGTCATCATCCACGGCAGCCCGCTCTTTCCCGGGGTTCTGGTGACCTGCCGCGCGATCGGCATGTTCCGGATGACCGATGAGAAGGGCGGCGACGACAAGGTGCTCTGCGTGCCGGCACACGACCCGCGGCTGGAGCACCTGCGCGACATCCACAACGTGCCCGAGTTCGACCGGCTCGAGATCCAGCACTTCTTCGAGGTCTACAAGGACCTCGAGCCCGGCAAGAGCGTCGAAGGTGCGAGCTGGGTGGGCCGACTCGAGGCCGAGACCGAGATCGCGGCGAGCCGGCAGCGGCTCAAGGACAACCCGGACTACGACCACCACTGAGCACGGCAGAGCACGGCAGCTGGCCCACCAAAGCTGCGACCAGCGCGCAGGTGGCCCGACCGGCCCGCGACGAAACCGCAGCTAGCCCATCCAGCCTGCGATGAGACCGTCCTTGGCCAGCCGGGACATGAACCGTTCCGGGGTCTGATTGTGCACCGCCGCCAGCCGCGGTACGTCGCGGCGGCGCAGCGTGACCAGCCGCCGTCGTGGCCCCTGCCGGGCCTGCTGAACAGCCTCGACGAACTGGGCCAATCGGGGCCAGCGGGTGGAGTCGGCGAGCTTTCTGGTGTCGAGGATCAGGGCGCCGTCGATCGGTGACGCGATCGGGTCCTCTTCGGGTTGCATGAGGTCGATGACCGCCACCCGGTAGAAGTCGGACAGCGCCAACAGCGACGCCGCGGTGATCGCTCGCTCCCCCCGCTCGTAGGTGCCCAGTGCGGTTGCCGTCCAGCGGCCGACCGACAGCCGTTCCACGTCCATCCGGGTCCAGCCGTACTGCTTGCGGGTCTCCCGCATGCGTAGCCCCAGGGCAACGATGTCGAAGTGGGGCTCGGTCGGCTCACCCCGATGGGCACCGGTGAGGTGCAGCCGAGGAATCGGCTTGCCTGCGGTCGTAGCGGCATCAGTGAAGGGGTCACCGGCCCCGGTGGCTTCGGGCGGGCGAATCCGTTCGCTCTGAATGCTCATGCCGTGATCCTTCGTGCGCAGCGGACGTATCTCCTCGATGACGCTGCAAGCCCTGCACTATGACTCAGATACCCGGTGCAATTGCGATTACTTTACATGTGAGCCAGATGTCAGAGCCGCCCAACACCGGAGACGCGAAAACCGGCCGCCTCTGGGTGAGGCGGCCGGTCAGCCCGGTTCGGTGGGTACCCGCGTCAGACGGTGGAGGCGGCCTCGGCCCGGGCGAGTTCGGCCGCCCGTTCGGCCGCCTGCGCCTGTAGCCCGGACTCCGTGCGCAGCTTGACCTCCTTGAGGAAGAAGCTCAGCACGAAGGCGGGAACCACCACGATCGCCGCGACGAGGAACACCCGGTCCATCGCGCCGGCGAATCCCGACAGGAACGGCTCCCGCAGCACCTTCGCCCCGTGCTGCAGGAAACTCGTGTCGTTCAGCTGACTGGTCGAGCCGTTGCGCATGGCCGCCAGAGCCTTGGCGATCACGCCGTTGGCCGGATCGCGCAGCGCGGCCTGGAAGTCCGGGGTCTGCGAGGCGGCCTGCACGTTGGCTCCGACCTTGGACGTGGCCCCCGAGAAGAAGATCGTCAGGAACACCGCCGTGCCGAACGTACCGCCCATGGAACGGAAGAACGTCGCGGACGCGGTGGCCACCCCCATCTGGCTGGCTGGCACCGAGTTCTGCGTGGCCAGCACCAGCGTCTGCATACAGCAGCCCAGGCCGGCACCGACCAGGAACATCAACGGGGCCAGGTGACTGTAGGTAGTGGTGTACGAGATCCGGGACAGACCGGTCAGAGCGATGATCAGCAGGGCGGTTCCGACGATCGGGAACATCTTGTAACGCCCGGTCTTGGACGTGGCGATACCGCTGCTCATCGCCACCAGGATCAGGCCCAGCATCAGTGGCAGCAGGGAAAGCCCGGACTTGGTCGGGCTGTAGCCCTTGACGATCTGCATGTAGAGCGGCAGGCAGATGATGCCACCGAACATGCCCATACCGATGATGAAGCTCAACATCGAGGCGACGCTGAACACCGGGCTGCGGAACATCTTCAGCGGCAGGATGGCCTCGTCGCCGACCCGGCGTTCGATCAGCACGAATGCGACGATCAGCAGCGCCCCGACGACGTAGGCGGTCAGCGACTTCGACGATCCCCAGCCCCAGTCGCGTCCCTGCTCGGCAACCAGCAGCAGCGAGGTGACGCCGAGCACCAGTGTGGCTGCACCCAGGTAATCGACCTTGTGGTCCTTGCGGACGTGCGGGATGTTCAGGAACTTGCTGACCACCGCGAGCGCGATGATGCCGATCGGCACGTTGACGTAGAACACCCAACGCCACCCGTCGAAGCCGAGCAGAGTGTTCTGCCCGGCGAGCAGCCCACCCAGCACGGGACCGGCCACCGACGAGAGCCCGAACACGGCCATGAAGTAACCCTGGTACTTCGCGCGCTCACGTGGCGAAACCACATCGGCGATGATCGCGAAGGCCAACGCCATCAGGCCGCCGGCGCCGAGGCCCTGGATGGCGCGGAAGCCGGCCAGCTCGATCATGGACGTCGACATTCCACTGAGCACCGAGCCCACCAGGAAGATCGAGATTGCGAAGAGGTAGAACTTCTTGCGGCCGTACATGTCGCTCAACTTGCCGTACAGCGGGGTCGACACGGTCGAGGTGACCAGGTAGGCGGTAGTGGCCCAGGCCTGATTCGTCTGGCCGTGCAGCTTGTCGGCGATGGTGCGCATCGCCGCGGAGACGATGGTCTGGTCCAGAGCGGCCAGGAACATTCCGAGCAGCAGCCCGGACAGAATCAGCATGATCTGCCGATGGGTCATGCGTCCTGACTCGTCAGGAAGGTGATCTACGGGGGCGGTGGTCGTGTCAGCCATGGTTGAGTTCCTGCTCCACTTCTGCGGCGTTCTGCGCGCCGTATTTCTCGGTTGCGTCGTTCAGCAGGCCCAGTAATCGGCCAAAGTTCTCGATGTCGGAGTCGGGCCAGTCGGTCAACAGCCGCTCCATGCGTGTACGCCGGCCGCCGACGAGGCGCTGCATCAGACTGCGCCCCTGCTCGGTCGCCTGCAACAGAATTGCCCGGCGGTCCTCGGGGTCGGCTTCACGGGTGAGCAGCCCGGCCCTCTCCAGATCCGCCACCTGTCGGGACATCGTGGAGGGGTCGAAGCCGGTGCGCTCCGCGACGGCGCTGAGCCGTGAGGGCCCGCAAGAGGCCAGCGTGCCCAGCACCATCAGGGCCATCCGGTCGATCCGGTCGCCGTTCACCTGATGCTTGTATCGCGTCACGTTCATCATCAGGCTGCCGAACTCACGCTCGACCACCGCGATCGCGTCCGCTGCCGACCCAGCTGCCGAAGCAGCGACCGAGTCGGACGACGCGGCCGTGCGGGATTTAGATGCATGCGACACGCAAGTAAAAGTACTTGCTTCTCGCAACTAAGTCAAAGCCGGGCGTGCGAGGTGTGCAACACGGCACGGCACGGGCTGGAACCCACGGACAACGCCGTGGCGTCAGCCCCGTTCTGCTCGGTGCAGAGCCACGATCCCGCCGGTGAGGTTCTTCACGCTGACATCGATCCAGCCCGCCGAGGCGATCAACTGCCCCAACTCGCGCTGAGCCGGCCAGGACCTGATCGACTCCGCCAGGTACACGTAGGCGTCTGGGTTGCTGGACACCCGGCGGGCGACCCATGGCAGGGCGCGCATCAGATAGTTCAGATAGAGCTGTTTGAACACCGGGATGACCGGAGTCGAGAATTCGCACACCACCAGTCGGCCGCCCGGCTTGGTCACCCGCCGGAACTCCGCGAGCGCGCCGGGCACATCGACGATGTTGCGCAGGCCGAACGAGATGGTCACCGCATCGAAACTGGCATCGGCGAACGGTAGGTGCAGCGCATCTGCTGCCACGAAGGGCAGGCTGGACCGGTCGGCGCGCTTCTTGCCCGCCTGCAGCATCCCGAGCGAGAAGTCGCTGGCCACCGCCGAGGCGCCAGAGCGTACGAGCTCTGCGGTGGACACGGCCGTACCCGCGGCCACGTCGAGCACCAGTTGGCCGGCGCTCAGGCTCAGCGCCTCACGGGTGCGACGCCGCCAGCGCCGGTCCTGGGCGAAGGACAGCACGGAATTGGTCAGGTCATACCGTTTGGCCACCCCGTCGAACATCGACGCGACGTCACGGGGCTCTTTTGCCAGGGTTGCACGAGTCATGAGGGCTCCATTATCGCTGGTCCGGGCACCGGCCGTTGCTCCGGCGGCTCGGCCAGCCGAACTGCAGCGAACGCCAGGGCCACCAGACAGACCGCATAGCCCACCACCTTCACCCCACCCAGCGGAACGCGCTCGGACAACAGCACCGCGCCCAGTACCACTGCCACCACCGGATCGAGGATGAGGTTGGCCGGAAAACTTGCGCCGAGTGGGCCGAGCTGGAACCCGATCTGCACCAGCAGATAA
>JBBQFE010000218.1:0-5588 GCA_038321605.1 Mycobacteriales bacterium
ATGATCGGGCCGTTGTCGAACCGCGAATCCGCGATGAAACCGCCGCTGGCAAAGGACGGGCCGGTGCAGTAGTCCATCAGGGTGGTCTGGCCGATGACGTGCACCCGGCGCATCGGTGCCGCCTGCGACACCGCCCAGAACTCGCCGGTGTAGCAGCCGAAACTCGGGTTGGTGACATTGATCGTCAGGTTGGACAGGGACCGCCAGAAGTTGTTCAGGGCCACGCAGCCGGTCGCGTCACACTGGTTGCGGACGTAGACCGAACCGTTGATGACCACGTCGCCGGGGTTCAGACCGAGACCGGCCACCTCGGTGTAGTAGCCGACCTGGAAGTTCAGCGGGGTCGCCGCCGAGCCGTAGACACCGGGTTTGAACAGCAGCGCATAACGCTGCGTCCCGAACTGGTTGGACACCTGCTGCGCGGCAATGGCGTCGACCGTCGCCTGGATCTGGTCCTGCGGCATGGACGGGTCGAAGACGTAGGTGTTCGGACCGAAGTCCGGCTGCGCCGACGAGGTGGTGACGGGTTGCGGCGGACTTGCGGCGGACGACGCCACGGCGGGCCCGAAGGAACAGAAAGCCAGGACCAACATCAGGACCAGCGGAAGCACTGCACGCTTCGATCCACGACTACGCCGACTACCCAAGAGAGTCATGGGCAGACCCTCTCGCACGCCGTGCGCGAGCACAAGACCCCAATCGCGGCAAACGAGCGGACGCGCTCCGGCACGCGCCGACACGCTCATCAGCCGACGAAGGCGGCCGTTCGGATCGAGCCGGGCCGGCCGGGTCACACCGGCGACGGCTCAGGACGAAAGCCTCTGTAGCCGTTCAGAACCGCCCGCGAGACTTGGCTGGTGATCGGGGTCGAAACCTCGAGCTCGGAACCTCGAGACTCCGTGGGTGCTCGAGGTCGGACCCTGAATCGCAAGGAGAAGTCACGATGCAGTTGCGGCCTCGAGTCGTGATCGTCGGCGGTGGGATCAGCGGCCTGGCGACAGCCCATGCCCTCTATCGTCGCTTCGGCGACGACGTACAGCTCACCCTTGTCGAAGCCGGCTCGCAGCTTGGCGGCAAGGTCGCCACCCGGCAGTTCAGCGGGCATCAGGTGGACACCGGCCCTGATGCGCTGCTGGTACGGGTGCCGGCGATGGCTGCCCTGCTCGAAGAACTCGGACTCAGCGATCAGATCGTCGCCCCGGCCGCACTGGGGGCGCACGTATGGTCGCGCGGTCACCTGCGCCGGCTGCCGACCGGCACCCTTTTCGGCATTCCGGACCGGCTGATTCCGCTGCTGAGGTCACGGCTGCTCTCGCTGCCAGGTGTGGCGCGCGCGGCCCTGGACCTCACTCTGCCGCGCCACACAAAGGTGTCCGACGATCCTTCGATCGGCGAGCTGGTGACTCCCCGACTTGGTTCGCAGGCGTTCGCTCGGCTGGTCGAGCCGCTGCTCGGCGGGGTGCACGCGGGTAGGGCCGACGAGCTCAGCGCCGCAAGCACCGTGCCGGATCTGGCAACCCTGGCCCGTAACAACCGCAGCTTGTATCTGGGACTTCGGCGGCTGCGACGCAATGCCCCGCCGCCATCGGGTGTGCCGATGCTGATCACCCTGACCGGCGGTCTGGGCGAGCTCGTGGCTGCGTTGGTTGCGCAGCTGGGGCAGGCCGAGATTCGCCTGAACAGTTCGGCGAGGCTCCTCGCGCGCGACGGTGACGGCTATCGGATCGACCTAGACGACGCGACGTCCCTCGCTGCGGACGCGGTGGTCCTGGCCACCCCGGCGTTCGTCGGCGCTGCACTGATCGCAGACCTGGCCCCGGGCGCGGCGACGGTGCTGGATCAGATCCCCTACGTCGACGTCGCCACGATCTGGTTGGCGTACCGGCGCTCGGCGCTGGGCGTCCCGCTGGACGGCACCGGCTTTCTGGTTCCTCCTGAGGAAGGCAAGCTCCTGGTGGGCTGCACCTGGTCGAGCGCCAAGTGGCCGCACCTGGCCGACGACGCGGTCGTCCTGATTCGTGGCATGGTCGGCCGCAGGGGAGACCGCCGGTGGGTGAGCATGGACGACGAGACCCTGGCGCGCCAGGTACACGAGGAACTGGTCCAGTCCATGCGGCTGACTGAGGCACCGCTCCGGCACCGCATCCAGCGCTGGCCACAGGCGATGCCGCAGTACCTGGTCGGGCACCGGAGCCGACTGGACGCACTGGGCACCGCGTTGCGTGACGTGCCGGGCCTGTACCTGACCGGCGCTGCCTACCGCGGCGTCGGCATCGCCAGCTGTGTCGCCGATGCCGGACGTATCGCGGCGGAGGTCGCCCAGCACCTCACACCCGTTGCCGACGAGGGCATTCCCCAGCTTGCCGAGCAGCCCTCGGAAGATCATCGGCCACTCACCGAGGTGCCTTCATGACCGCTCTCACGAGCGTCGCGCCACGTGCCCGCCTGAACTTCGATCAGCGTCCGATGCTGGTCTTCTGGGAGGTGACGCGCGACTGCCAGCTCGCGTGCAAGCACTGTCGGGCCAGCGCCACCGCAGGAGCCCTGCCCGGTCAGCTGAGCACCGCCGAGGGGTTCGAGCTGATCGACCAGGTCGCCGGTTTCGGTCGTCCCTTTCCGATCCTGGTGCTGACGGGCGGCGACTGCCTGCTGCGGCCGGACCTGTTCGACCTGGTGGAGCACGCCAACGCGCTCGGGGTGCCCGTGGCGCTCTCGCCCTCGGTCACCCCGTCGCTGACGCCGCAGATCGTCGAGCGGATGGTCAGCAGCGGCGTCAAGGCGGTCTCGATCAGCCTGGACGGCGCGCTGCCCGCGACCCACGACGGCGTGCGCGGGATCGAGGGTCACTTCGAGCGCACCATCAGCGCGATCACCATGCTGTCGCAGGCCGGGTTGACCGTGCAGGTGAACACCACGGTGATGCGGGCCAACCTCGGTGAGCTCGCCGACGTCGCGAACCTGATCTCGCGGGCCGGTGCGCACATCTGGGAGGTGTTCTTCCTGGTTCAGGTGGGGCGCGGCGTCGCCACCGACGCGATCAGCCCTGCCGAGCACGAGGATGTCTGCCACTTTCTCTACGACGCCTCACAGCACGGATTCATCGTCCGCACCGTCGAGGCCCCGTTCTTCCGGCGCGTGGTCGCTGATCGAAGGCAGGGTGGCGTCACCCCGACCAGTGAGCTGTACCGGTCGATGTCCGGGCGGCTCGAGACCTTGCTGGGGACACCGGCTGCCCGCCCCCGGGCGCAGACGGCCTCCACCCGTGACGGCAAGGGAATCGTGTTCGTCGCCCACGACGGCGAGGTCAATCCGGCCGGGTTCCTGCCACTGCCACTGGGCAACGTCCGAGACGAGCCGATCGCGACGATCTACCGCGACCATCCGCTGTTGCGTCAGATCCGGGCCGCCCAGTTCACCGGTCGCTGCGGCGCCTGCGAGTACGCCGACCTGTGCGGCGGATCGCGGGCCCGGGCCTATGCCGCCAGCGGTGATCCGCTGGGTGAGGACCCAGCCTGCCCGTACCTGCCCGCCGGCTGGTCAGCGCCCGGCGCCATTGAACCCAGCCGCGTTTGAGTGGAGAACTGCCGCTGACAGGGGCCACGGGCGCGGCGTCCCGTTGCGACCAGTCGTCCCCGGGTTCAGAAGCCGAATGGACGCGGTCCCGTGGGGGATCGCGTCCATTCGGTTTCTCAGGGTCTGATCACCCTGTCTTCGGTGGAGGTGGCGGGAATCGAACCCGCGTCCTTCGTCGTGTTGATGGGCATTCTCCGGGCGCAGTGTGCGTCGTCTCTACTTGGCCCCACCGATCACGCACACAAGTCGGTGTGACAGGCCCAGTCGCTGTGAGATGTCCCGCTCTCCCCCGCGACCGGGGCGAGCGGTAAGTCACCTAGCTGATGCCAGTACCCGGGCCGGTGACGAACCCGGACTGACAGACTTGCTATCGCTGATTAGGCAGCGAGAGCGAAGTCAGCGCGATTGGAATCGGCGCTTATTTTGTTGTGCATCGCTTTTTTAACGAGGTCAGCAATGCGGTCCTCGGCCCGCTTCTCCACATCTCGACGCACGAAGTCGAGACCATTCACCCCCTGAGGGCAGCACCACGGTTGCGGCACCACCAGCCATTGTGCCACGCCCACGGATTTCCGGGTGCCTTCGACGTCGTTCACCTCGACGCGGTAGAAATACCGGGTGGCTGACACCCAGCGGGAGATCGAATCGAAGTTCGACGTCGCCCCGGATTTCGTGGTCGGCGACCTCAGCGACCTCATCAGGCAGGGCGATTCCCTGGACGTCGACACCATCGAGCTGATCAGCATCTACTACGACACCCCCGAGCTCGATCTGCTGCGCTCACGGTTGACCCTGCGCCGGCGCACCGGCGACGCCGACACCGGTTGGCACCTCAAGGTGCCCGGCGACGGCTTCCGCACCGAGCTGCGCTGGCCGCTGGACGAGGGCGCACCCAGCGAGGATGCCTCCGCGGACGATGCTTCGGCGATGCCCGAGGAGTTGCGGGCGCTGGTCACGGTGTTCACCCACGGCGCCGAGGTCGAACCGATCATGCAGCTGAAGGTGCAACGCAGCAGGCACCGGGTAAGCAACGCCACCGGGGAGTTGCGGTTCGAGCTGGCCGACGACCAGGTGCGGGCGACCGGCCTTGCCAGCCAGCTGGCCGCTCGGCGCTGGCGCGAGGTCGAGGTCGAGCTCGGCCCGGCGGGCACGCAGTCCGATCTCATCGTGGCCTCGGCGTTGCTGATCGACCGGGGCGCGTTCGCCTCGAAGGCGCCGTCCAAGCTCGTCCGCGCGATCTACGGCCACGCCGGCCCCGTCGCCACCGAGGGTTCGGTGGGTGCGGAGCTGATGAAGTACGTGCAGGTCCAGTGCGATGCCATCACGGCGGGCCACTTCGCGGTGTCGCTGATGCCCTTCGACCCCGAGGCCACCAGCGAGCCGCACGAGGCGGTGCACCAGACCAGGGTGGCCACCCGACGGCTGCGGGCGGCGCTGCGTACCTTCGCCCCGGTCTTCGACCCGGTTCGGGCCAGCCGGCTGGAAGCCGAACTGAAGTGGTACGCCGCTGAGCTCGGCGCGGTCCGGGATCGTGAGGTGCTGCGGATCAGGCTGGCCAGGGCGCTGGAGGAGTTGCCGGCCTTTCTGGTGGTCGGTCCGGTCGCGGAACAGATCGACGCGGTGCTGCTCGGTGAGCTGCACGCCCATGCCGAGGCGTTGCTGCAGATCATGCGCAGCGCCCGCTATCACGACCTCATCGACGAACTCGGTCAATGGCGCACCGAGCCCCCGTTGACCCCGGCCGCCGACCAGCCCGCCTCGGAGATGGCCCAGTACGTGGCCGCTGCCGAAAAGACGCTGCACCGGCGGCTCAAGCGAGCCAGGGCCCGGCACGCCAGCGATGAGCAGCTACATGCAGCGCGTAAGGCCGGCAAGCGCGCACGGTACGCCGCAGAGGCGAGCACCCCGGCGCTCGGCAAGCACGCCAGCACGCTGGCCAAGGCGGCGGCCGATCTGCAGACGCTGCTCGGCGAACATCAGGACGCGGTGGTGGCCACCGAGCTGCTGCGACGGAT
>JBBQFE010000219.1:0-5566 GCA_038321605.1 Mycobacteriales bacterium
CGAAGCCGCCCGCGGTGGCCCGATCGGCCTGGTGCGCGATGGCGACCGGATCCACATCGACCTCGCCAACCGGCTGCTCGACCTCGACGTCGCGCCGGAGGAGCTCGAGCGTCGGCGCGCTGAGTACGTCCCTCCCGCACCCACGGTCACCCGCGGATATCTCAAGTTCTACAGCGACCACGTGGCCCCCGCTCACGAGGGCGCCGTCATGCCCCGTTAGCGCAGTCAGCTCGCAGGATCCGTCGTCGAAGGAGCAGTGCATGAGCAGTCACCTACTCGAGTACGACGGTGCGGGTCGCGTACGGGTCGCCGTGGTCACCGGTGCGGCCAGCGGGATCGGGGCGACCACCACGAAACTGTTGCGGGAGAACGGTTGGACCGTGATCGGCGTTGATCTACAGCCGTCCGACTCCGACCTGTCGATCGAGCTCGACGTCCGTGATCGGGAAGGTTTCGCGGCCGCGGTGGACGGCGTGGTGGAGCAGTTCGGCGGCGTCACCCTTCTGGTGAACGCCGCGGGCTACGACCAGCACATCGACTTCACGGATATCACCGACGAGGTCTGGAAGCGGATGGTCGACGTCCTGCTCGGCGGGACGGTGAACAGCGTCGCGGCGGTGCTGCCGCACATGCTGCGCGCGAACGACGGCTGCGTCATCGCGATCGCCTCAGAGCTCGGGCTCATGGGTTGCGAGTACTACGTGCACTACGCCAGCGCGAAGGCTGCCGTGATCGGCTTCGTCAAGGCGCTCTCCCTTGAGATGGCGCAGACCGGCGTGCGGGTGAACGCCATCGCGCCCGGATCGACCGACACCCCGCTGCTGCCGGCCGACTCGGAGTGGCGCACCGATGCCTACGTCCACACCCTTCCGCTACGTCGCATTGTCGACCCGCTGGAGATCGCGGGGGCGGCTCTGTTCTTGGCTGACGAGGGGTCGTACTTCAACGGCGAGGTCCTGTCCCCTAACGCGGGAGCGGTGATCTGACATGGCGCAGGCGGAAGCGCGGGGCGTTGCACTGGTGACCGGCGCGGGCCGGGGCCTCGGCCAGGCGATCTCCCGGCGACTCCACCGGGACGGGTTCCAGGTCGCCGCGAACGACGTCCCCGACAGCGAGGGGCTGCGGTCCCTGGTCGCCCAGTGCGACGCACTCCCGGTGGTCGGCGATGTGTCGGACTCCGACTCCGTACGCGACATCGTCGCGACGGTCGAGGACCGGCTCGGGGCCATCAGCCTGCTGGTGGCCAACCATGCGGCGATGTCGATGAAGCCGTTCCTGGAGCAGGACCCCGCGGAGTGGTGGCGCCAGGTCGACGTGAACCTGACCGGCACCTTCTACCTGTGCCGGGCGGTCGTGCCCGGGATGCGCGGGCTCGGCGGCGGCCGGATCGTCATCATCGCCTCCGAGGCCGGCGTGATCGGGATGGCGAACGCCACCGGCTACTCGGCCTCGAAGGCCGGCCTGATCGGACTGGCCAAGTCGTTGGGTCGCGAGCTCGCGCGGGAGGGCATCATCGCGAACGCGATCGCGCCGTCGTACATCGACACGCCGCAGCTGCAGGTCGACGCGGATGCCGCCGGCATCAGCCTGGCCGAGATGCACCGGCGGTACGAAGCCGTCATCCCGATGGGCCGACTGGCCCAGCCGGCTGAGATCGCGGCGGTCGTCTCCTACCTCGCCGGCCCGTACGCCGGTGCAGTCGTAGGCCAGGTCCTGCAGCCCAACGGCGGTACTACGCGCTGCCGGGCATAACCCCTCGTCTCCGTTCACCCAGAGCGTCCCCACAGAAGGGTTACCTATGGACATCACTGACGGCATCGTCGGCCAGAGCGACGCCGAGACCATCCCGCGCTATGCCGGACTGACGACGTTCGCGCGGCTGCCGCGGCTGGAAGATGTTACGTCGTACGGCGTGGCCGTCCTCGGCGTGCCCTTCGACACCGGCACCAGCTATCGGCCCGGTGCGCGTTTCGGCCCCGCCCACGTCCGGCAGTCCTCGCGGCTGATGCGACCGCACAACCCGGCGCTGGGCGTCTCCCCGTTCGCGGTCCAGCAGGTGGTCGACGCCGGTGATGTGCCCTGCAATCCTTTCGACATCCCGCTCGCGATCTCCCAGATCGAGCGCCGGGCCGACGAGCTAAGTGCCCCGGGGTCGCGCATCTTGGCGATCGGTGGTGACCACACGATCGCGCTTCCACTGCTGCGCTCGGCTGCCCGCCGACATGGCCCGATCGCGCTGGTGCACTTCGATGCCCATCTGGACACGTGGGACAGGCTCTACGGCGCGAAGTACGTGCACGGGACGCCGTTCCGGCGAGCCCACGAGGAGGGCCTGCTGCTCCAGGACCGGTCCGCACACATCGGCATCCGCGGCTCGGTCTACACGCCGGAGGACTTCGATGTCGATGCCGGGCTGGGCTTCCAGACCATCGCCTGCACCGACCTCGACCGGGTCGGCGTGCCGGCCGTCGTGGAGAGTCTGCGGGCTCGGCTCGGCACGGACGTCCCGGTCTACCTGTCGATCGACATCGATGTCCTCGACCCCGCGCACGCCCCCGGCACCGGGACGCCAGAGGCGGGCGGCATGACCAGCCGCGAGCTGATGGCCATGCTGCGCGGCTTCGCCGGACTCAACCTGGTCGGGGCCGACATCGTCGAGGTGGCGCCGAGTTACGACCACGCCGAGCTCACCGGGATCGCTGCCGCCAACCTTGGGTACGAACTCCTGTCGCTCATGGCGTTGCGCTGACCCGAGCGGAACGCCGATTCCGGCAGACGGGCGCGCTTGCTCCGACAGACTGAGATATCGGCAGATCGACACGGCTGGTCAAAGACGCGCTCCGCGGCAGATAGTCGGTTGGTATCGGTGGTGCCGGTTCTGGGCGCCCCGAATACGCCCGGAAGTTGTTGCGGGACTGGGTGTTTGTGCAGGTCAGGGCGTTACATGCTGCGGACTGTAAATCCATCGCGAAACTTCTAAGACGCGACCACACGACCTGCCTCTATGACTTGCGACTCTCGTTGTCCCACGGCGATTCAGCACAGCGCCTGGGTCCGGCAGTGATCGGTTAGGACCGGCTGTCTACGGCTATCCGTCCGAATACGGCACGATGTTCGCCTGGTCGCGCGGTGACCGACACTAGAGCAGCCGTTGCGACGTGGTTCGAGAGAATTCGTGATCGGGACGAGGGCCGCTCTGGTGGCCGGGATGAGTGCGTCGGCCAGCACGGCGGGGTCAGATGGCGAGCATCAGGTGAGTCATCGACGGCGATCGCCGGTGCCGATGGTGCTCAGGCCTCCGGAAAGGTCCGCCGAATGGGAGCCAGTGACAGAGGTGTCGGCTTCCCTTGCTAACGGAGTGTGTGACCTCAGGGTCACTGACCGGAGACTGAAAGAAGGATCTGATGGCTAACGTCGAGAAGAGCGTGCGGAACGGGCGAGTCACGTGGCTTGCTCGATGGAGAGATCCAGGCGGGACAGCTCGCAAGAAGTCGTTCCAACGAAGGCTGGATGCCGAACGACACCTCATCGGCGTCAGGTCCAGCCTCTTGTCTGGGTCATACGTGGACCCAGTCGCGGGGCGAATCACGGTCGCTGAGTACGCGAAGGGTTGGCTGATCAATCGTCAGCATCTCAAGTTGAAGACGCGGGTGGGGTACGAGTCCCTCCTCTCCACGCGTGTGCTGCCGCGATGGGGGGCCACGCAACTGTCCAGGGTCGACTACGCGGAAGTTGTTGCCTGGGTCTCAAACATGAGCCGAGAAGGACTCTCGGCCTCTCGGACGCGCCAGTCCTACCACCTGCTGAAGAGCATCCTCGATGACGCGGTCAAGGAGTCGCGGCTCACGCGGAACCCAGCGCTGGGAGTGCAGCTGCCGCGGATGGCAATCACGGAGCGCCGTTACTTGACGCACAACCAGGTCTTCGACCTGGCGGAAGCCTGTAGCGAGTACGGGGGGCTCATAAACGTGTTGGCCTACGGCGGTCTCCGCTGGGGTGAGGCGACCGCTCTGCGTGCCGGTCGAGTCGATGTAGATCGAGGACGACTGGAGGTGGTGGAGGCTGTAACGGACGTCAATGGAGTGATGATCTTCGGGTCGCCCAAGACTCATCAGCATCGATCCGTCCCGATCCCGTCATTCCTCCGGGAAGACCTGGCCTCTGCCGTGTCGAACAAGGCTGACGCGGAGCTGGTGTTCACCTCGCCTTCGGGGATGGTTCTTCGGGCCACCAATTTTCGACGCCGAACCTTCGACGCTGCTGCAGGAAGCATCGGACTGCCCGGGCTAACTCCTCACGAACTTCGACACACAGCTGCATCCCTCGCAATCGCTGCCGGAGCGACGGTCAAGGGTGTCCAACTGATGCTTGGTCACGCGAGCGCGACCCTAACTCTTGATCGCTACGGGCACCTGTTCGAAGGGGAACTGGACGCCGTGGCAGACCGCCTGGAGCAGGCTCGCGCGAAAGCGCTTGTGCCACCAGCGTGCCACCGGGCTGCGCCGAAAGTCAGCGACGCAGCGTGGGCAAGCCTCTGACCTGGGCTTTCGTGAGTGCCCCCGGGCAGATTCGAACTGCCGACACACGGTTTAGGAAACCGTTGCTCTATCCCCTGAGCTACGGGGGCCTGGGGCCCGCCTAGCGTAGGACAGCGGCGGAGGGCCCGTCGTACGCGACACAGGGAGGCGGCCGGATGTCCTACCCACCAGCCCGGTACGACGGCGAGGGCGGCGAGGTCAGCGCCCGGATCCGACGGCACGACGCCCGTCCGGAGATCGAGCAGGCGGGCGGTGGAGCAGTGCACTACCTGGCCACCGGCGAGTCCACCGGCGGCGACTTCGGGCTCTACCGGTGGGACTTCGGGCCCAACCGCGAAGGCCCGGACCCCCACTTCCACCGCACCATCTCGGAGTCGTTCCTCGTGCTGTCCGGGGTCGTCAGCCTGTATGACGGGGAGGCCTGGCAGGACGCGGTGGTGGGCGACTTCATGTACGTGCCCGCCGGCGGCGTACACGCGTTCAAGAACCAGCCGGGTGCGGTTGCGTCGATGCTGCTGCTCTTCGCGTCCGGTGCCCACCGGGAGGAGTACTTCGAGACGCTCGCCAAGGTCGGGCACGGCTTAAAGCTCACTGACGAGGAGCGCACATCCCTCTACGAACGGCACGACAACCACTGGCTCTGACGTCGCCTCATTCCGACGACGACATCGAGGCGACGACACGTCATGGCTGATGCAGCGCCGCCTCGATGTCCTTGCGGGCGGGGACGATTCGCCCGGTCAGCTCTCGGCAATCCCGAGGTCCTTGACCTCCGCCTGCAGCTCGGAGGCGACCCCCGATAGGTCGGCGCCGTCACCGGAGCCTGAATCGGCGCGGGAGAGCTCGTGGCTGAGCTGCTCCAGCTCTGCTCCACCGGCCATCATCTGGGTCAGCTCGTCGCGGCTGATCTCGCTCTTGGCGAAGTCACCCAACGACCGTCCACGCTTCAACAGCAGGAACCGGTCGCCGACCGGATAGGCGTGGTGCGGGTTGTGCGTGATGAAGATGACGCCGAGCCCTCGGTCCCG
>JBBQFE010000220.1:0-5564 GCA_038321605.1 Mycobacteriales bacterium
GACCCCGAACGTCCAGGTGCAGCCGGTGTGTTCCAGCGCCTCGACCGTGCCGTCCTCCGCCCAGCCGACAGCGTCCAGGTCAGCGCCGAGCCGATCGACGGCCTGATGGTGGTAGGTGGCCACGTCGGTCTGGGTGCCGAGCACGCCGCTCAGTCTGCCGTCCGCTGTGAGCTCCACCCGGTGCCTGCCATGCTGTCCGACGGTGGGGCAGTGGTCGTCGTGACCGAGTCGATCGGGCAGGTGCTGGATGAGCGTGCCGCCCAGCGCGACGTTGAGCACCTGCATGCCGCGGCAGACGCCCAGCAGCGGTAGGTCCCGGGCAAGGGCCGCGGCCACCAGGGCGAGTTCCCACTCGTCCCGGTCGTCGCGGGCCGCTCCGGTGTGGGCGTCCCGCTCGGCGGCGTAGCGCGCGGGTTCGACATCCGCGCCACCGGCGATGATCAGGCCGTGCAGGCCGTCCAGCATTGCCGCTGCGGTGGTCGGATCGCCCGGCGGCAGCAGGAGAACCCCGCCACCGGCGGCACGAACGGCGTCGGAGTAGCTGGCAGGCAGCAGGTCGGCGGGCTCGTCCCAGACGCCCCACGCCGCCCGCTCACGGTAGGTGGTGACACCGATTCGGGGCGCCGCGGTCACGGCAGCAACGCCCCCACCCGCACCGTGCCGGCGACCCAGCGCCCGAACAGCTCGACGTCGACCCGGGTGTCGGCCGCGGCGTCGGCGACCGGCAGATAGCCGTAGGCCAAGGATGCTTCCAGGCTGTAGCCGAAGCCGCCGGAGGTGACCCGGCCGACGATCCGGTCTCCGATCCGGATCGGCTCGCCGCCGAGGACCACCGACCGCGGCTCATCGAGGACGATCGCGCGCAGCCTTCGCGTCGGGCCATCCCGCTTGACCGCCTGCAGCGCCTGCGCGCCGCAGAAGCCGCCCGGCTTGTCGAGCTTCACGCAGAACCCGAGCCCTGCTTCGTACGGGTTCGTCTCGCCGGTGAGGTCACTGCCCCAGACCCGATATCCCTTTTCCAGCCGAAGACTCTCGATCGCCCGGTATCCGGCGGTCAGCAGGCCGAATGGTTCCCCAGCGGCCACCAGTGTGCTCCACAGCGAGGCCGCGTATTCCGGTGAGACGTACAGTTCCCAGCCGAGTTCGCCGACGAACGTGACGCGTGCCGCCCGCACCGGAACATCACCGACGGTGAGGTCGCTGGCGGTCATGAAGGCAAACGCCTGGTCGCTGAGATCTGCCGGTGTCAGGGAGCTGAGCACGGCAGGGGCGGCCGGCCCCCAGAGCGCGAAACAGCAGTACTGACCGGTGACATCGGCGATCCGGACCTCGCTGCCGTACCGCCTCGCCTGCCGCTTCAGCCAGGCCAGATCGTGGCTGCCGTTGGCCGTCCCGGTGACGATCAGAAACGTGTCCGGAGCCGTCCGGGTCACCGTGAAGTCAGCCTCGATACCGCCGTGGGTGTTGAGGGCCTGGGTGTAGGTCACATCGCCTACCCGCCGGGCGACCTCGTTGTCGCACACCCATTCCAACAGTTCGGCCGCCCGGCCACCGCTGACCTCGATCTTGGCGAAGGACGACTCGTCGTACAGGGCGACCGCCCGTCGGGTGGCGAGGTGCTCGACCTCGACCGCTGCTGAGAAGTAGCGCCCCGCCCAGCCGTCCGGGCGCAGCTGCTCCGAACCCTGGGCCGCATGCGGCTGGTAGTAGTCGACCCGCTCCCAGCCCGCCTTCTCCGCGAACACCGCGCCGTTGCGGGCGTGCCAGTCATACACCGCCGAGCGACGCAGCGGGCGGCCCGCCGAACGCTGGTGACCGGGATAGGCGATGTCGTAGTAACTCTGGTAGTTCTCGACGGTCCGCTTCAGGGTGTAGCTGGGCGAACGATAGGCCGCGCCGAAGCGGCTGACGTCCATGTGCGAGAGGTCCATGCCGGGGTCGCCGGACACGATCCACTCGGCCATCACCTTGCCGATCCCGCCCGCGCCGGCGATCCCGTGCGCGCAGAAACCGGCCGCGACATAGAGCCCGGCGACGTCCGTTTCACCCAGGCAGAACTCGTTGTCGGGGGTGAACGCCTCGGGCCCGTTGATCATCAGCCGGACCCCTACGTCGGCCATCGCGGGGACCCGCCGCTGGGCGTTCTCGGCGATCTCCTCGAAGCGCGGCCAGTCCTCGCCCAGCAACTTGCCGTTGAAGTCCGCCGGGATGGCATCGAAGCGGTTCTCGGTCGCGGTCCACGGCAGCGCGGTGCGCTCGTAGCCCCCCATCAGCAGCCCGTCCACCTCGGGCCTGAAGTAGACCAGCAGATCGGGGTCGCGCAGCGACGGCAGAACGGTGTCCCGGCGCGGCAGGAAGCCTTCGGTGATCAGGTACTGGTGCGACATCGGCACGAGCGGGATCCGCACACCGGCCAACCGACCGATCTCCGCGGCGAACATCCCGCCGCAGTTCACCACGATCTCGCAGTCCAGGTCGCCTCGGTCCGTCTGGACCCCGGTGACTCGGCCGTCCGTCACCTTCAGGCCCAGCACTCGGGTGTCGGTGCAGATGGTCACTCCGGCCGCACGCGCGGACGCGGCGAGTGAGTAGCAGAGCTGGGACGGATCCAGATACCCGTCGGACTCGAGATACGCCGCACCCAGCACGCCTTCGGTGTCGATCAGCGGAAACATCTCCGCCGCCTCTGCCGGTGAGATCTCGTGCAGCGGCAGGTCATACGTCCGCGCCCAGCTGATCTGCCGACGGATCTCCTCCAGCCGTTCCGGGCTGGAGGCGAGCTTGATGCCGCCGTTCTCGGTCCAGCCAGGCGGATGGTCGCCGTCCTGCAGGCTGCGGTACAGCTCCACCGAGTACATGTTCATGCGGGTGAGCGTGGGATCGGAGCGCAACTGGCCCACCAGACCCGCCGAATGAAAGGTGGAACCGCTCGTCAGTTCGTCCCGATCCAGCAGTACGACGTCGGTTTCGCCCAGTTCTGCCAGGTGATGGGCCACGCTCGTGCCGCCCACACCCCCACCGATGATGACGATCCGAGCCGAGGTGGGGAGATCTGCCGTCACGAGAGCTCATCATGCAGGCCGCTCGGCCGCGCGACAAGGGCAGGGCACCCGATCGATCAGGTCCAAAGGTCTGGGGACTAGACCGATGAGTCGGCGTGGGCCTACCATCCCGATACCGCAGAGTTGCGGTGGAGTCGCGTCATCGTTACCCGCCATCGATCGGGACGGAGCCAGGGTGCACGCTGCCGATATCGCACGTGTCGACGTGGTGTTCGACGGGGTGGCCGTTGCCGCAGCAGCACCGCGCCGGATCGAAGCACTGCCTGGTGGCCTGACCAATCGCAATTATCGGGTGTTCGGCGCCGACGGCTCGCAGGCGGTCGCTCGGGTTGCCTGCGACCAGGGAGAGTTGCTGGGCATCGACCGCAACGCCGAGCACGCCAACAGCTGCGCCGCAGCCGAGGCAGGCGTGGCGCCGGCGGTGCTCGCCTTCGATCCGGACCAGCGGGTACTGGCGGTCGATTGGATCGAAGGCCGGACCTTCGACGCGGCAGACCTCGACGACTCCGAGACGTTGGCACGGGTGGCGCGGACCTGCGCCCAGCTGCATGCCGGACCGAGATTCATCAATGATTTCGACATGTTCGCCGTGCAACGCGGCTATCTCGAACTGGTTTCCGAAAAGGGCTTCCGGTTACCGGCACGTTATGCCGAGTTTTCCGATCAGGTGACTCTGATGCAGCGTGCGCTCACTGTCCGTGACGAGGGAACTCGCCCTTGCCACAACGACCTGTTGGCCGCCAACATCATGGACGACGGTGAGCGCATCTGGTTCATTGACTTCGAGTACTCGGGCAACAACGATGTGTGTTTCGAGCTGGGCAATCTGTGGAGCGAGTCCAACCTTTCCGAGGATCGGCTGGTCGAGCTGGTCACCGAGTACTTCGGAGGCTTCTGCGCTGCAAAGCTTGCCCGTGCTCGATTGTTCGCACTGATGTCGAAATACGGCTGGACGCTCTGGGCTTCGATCCAGGCGGCAGTCAGCGAGGTGGACTTCGACTTCTGGTCGTGGGGAATGGAGAAGTTCGACCGGGCGGTCGCCGAGTTCGACAGCCCGCAGTTCACGCAATGGATCTCCGACGTTCAACAGCCACATCAACCCAGGGAGCAGTTGTGCCAGAAGGTATCTCTCTAGACGAAGACGAACAGCGGCTTGCCGAGCTCGGGTACAAACAGGAGCTCAACAGGTCCTGGTCGGGCTTCTCCAACTTCGCGATCTCGTTCTCGATCATCTCGATCCTCGCGGGCTGTTTCACCAGCTTCGGCCTGGGTTGGAACAACGGTGGCCCCGCTGCCATCGCCTGGGGCTGGCCGATCGTTGCGGCCTTCATCCTGGTGATCGGGTTCTGCATGTCCGAGCTGGTGTCGGCATTCCCGACGTCGGGCGGCATCTACTGGTGGGCCTCCAAGCTCGGTGGGCCGAAGGCCGGCTACTACACGGGGTGGCTCAACCTCATCGGCCTGCTCGCGATCGTGGCCTCGGTGGCCTACGGCTGCGCCACCTTCTTCGACCTCACCGTGGGCACCTTCAGCACGTCGTGGGCCTCGCACTACAGCCTCACCCGCGTGTTCATCGAGTTCATCGTGATCCTGGTGCTGATCTCCGTCATCAACATCTTCTCCAGCCACCTGCTGGCGGTACTGAACAACATCTCGGTCTGGTGGCACGTCGCGGGCGCCTCGGCCGTCGTGCTCATCCTGCTGCTGGTGCCCAAGCACCACGCCAGTGTCTCGTCGGTGTTCACCCATACCGTCAACAACACCGGCTTCTTCGGCGGCCACCACAGCGGCTTCGGCTTCATCCTGTACGTGCTGCCGCTGTCGGCCATCCTCACGCAGTACACGATCACCGGCTATGACGCCTCCGCCCACCTCTCGGAGGAGACCAAGTCAGCGGCGAACTCCGCGGCCAAGGGCATCTGGCGGTCGATCTTCTACTCGGCCATCGGCGGCTGGATCCTGCTGCTGGCGTTCCTGTTCGCAGTGCAGGACCAGGACAAGGTGACCAGTGGTGGTGGCGGTGTGGCCGTCATCTTCAGCCAGGCACTGAGTAGCAACTGGGGCGGGCTCGTTCTGCTCATCTCCGCGGCCGGCCAGTTCTTCTGCTCGGTGGCCTGCATGACCAGCACCACCCGGATGCTGTTCGCGTTCAGCCGTGACGGGGCGGTTCCCGGTGGCAAGTACTGGTCCCACCTCAACCACAACCGGGTACCGGTCTACGGTGTGATCGCCTCGGCGGTCATCGCGATGGTGCTGACGCTGCCCGCCCTGGTCAAGGTGGACATCGGCGGTGCTCCAGTGCCGGTGGCGTTCTTCGCCGTCGTCTCGATCGGCGTGGTCGGGCTCTACCTCGCCTTCGCCATCCCGATCTACTACCGGTGGAAGGCAGGCGACTCTTTCCGCACCGGCGGCTGGATCCTGCTGCTGGCGTTCCTGTTCGCAGTGCAGGACCAGGACAAGGTGACCAGTGGTGGTGGCGGTGTGGCCGTCATCTTCAGCCAG
>JBBQFE010000221.1:0-5539 GCA_038321605.1 Mycobacteriales bacterium
TCGCTCCGTGCTGGCGCAGGGTATCTATCACCCGACCGCGTGCAGCCGGCGTCGGCACCAGCAGTCCGGTCGGATGCCGATGGACGGGAAATTCGAGGCCGGCGTCGAACTCGTCCGATCCCGCGTGCGACGAGGTGTACACCACGACCTGGTCCGCCGGTAACCGGCGCGCCAATTCGAACACGAAGGACTGGATGCCGCCCTGTCGTGGCGGAAAGTCGTTGGTGACGATCAGCAGCTTGCGGCTCACTGCGCTCCCAACTCGTGCCGGATCTGGGCCCGCCACGCGGCGGTGAAGGCGGCGAGGTTCAGGTGGACGACCGACCGCAGTGCCTCGTCGGCCGCGGTGCTCGGGTCGCTCAGTGCGCCCCGACTGACCAGTGTGTAGAAGCGCACCAGGCCGTGGGCTCCCACCCTGGCAGCGATCAGGCGGCAGGCCAGCCATGATTCCTCGTAGGCCTGCGCGAGCCGTGGATTGGTGCCGTCGAAGTCGGTCCTCGTCGGTAGCGCGATCGGCAGCTTCGACCGAGCGACCTCGGCGCCGAGTTCCGGCGCGATCTGCCGGACCGTCAGGGTCGACCCGAGGTTACCGACGTAGTCGGCGAATCCCTCGATGACCCAGTCGGGCATCTGGTCGTTGGTGACGCCCCGGGCGGCAATATGGGTGAGCTCGTGTTGCACGACCAACCTTCGTCCGGCCGCGTCCAGTCGATCGAGGGTCGTCGGGTTGAGGACGATCCGGGCGCCAAGCACCGTGCCGTCGCCGAGCACCTGATCGGCCACCGAAACCGCAGCGAGGTCGGACGTATCGCCCGTGTCGGCGGTGACCGCGGCGAATTCCGCGGCGGTGTCAGGGATGAGCACCGCCACCTGGGTGTTCCACCGCGGGCCCCAGACGCCACTGACGACGGGGATGGACCGTTCCACGAGCGTGCTGAAGGTGCCAAGGTCGGCCGCATGGGCGGGGTGCGCCAGCACCAGGGTGTGCGCCCCGCGGAGGACATCGACCGGACCGAAATCCCAGGGACCCCGCCAGGACTGACCACCGGTGGCGGCGACGTCGGTGTCCGCGGCCAGCTTCCACTGCGATCCACGGCGAACGGCGGTCAACCACTGGTCCTTCTGGGTGGGCAGCTGGTCCACCCTTGCCAACGCGTAGGCAAGCTGGACATGCAGCACCACCACCCGACCTGCCAGCGCATGGGCAGCGGGCACGAGGACATCGGGACTGGTGACCGCTGCTACCAGGCTGTAGCGCCAGACTGTCAGGGGTACCTGCGCCAGGTTGGCGAACACCGCTCGCTGTGCGGTGTCGAATGCAGCCGCCGCGGGCGCAGAATCCAGGGCGTCGTCCCAGCCGGCGGCGTCCCGACCGAGCAACGACCGAGCGCGACCGTCCAGCAGCGTCATGACCTGGGCCACCTCGTCGCCGGACGGAGCGGCCGAGGTGCCCGCCCCGGTCCCGGCCCTGACCACCGGTCGGCCCAACCAACCGCTCAGGACGGCAACGGCCAGCAGTCCCACTACCGCGACGCCTGCGACACCGCCCAGGATCCAGTGCCGGCTACCCCGTGACATGCCAGCGGGCGGGGCCGTTGTCGGCACCCGCCCGCTGGCGTCAGTTCGATCGGTCACCCGACGCGCGTGGCACCGGAGTAGTCGCTCATATAGGCCAGCGAGCTGACCTTGACCACGTCGCCGGTCGTCGGAGCGTGGACCATCATGCCGTTACCGATGTAGATGCCCACGTGGTAGGCCGGCGATCCGAAGAACACCAGGTCCCCGGGCTGCAGCTGGTCGCGGCTGACGGACGTGCCGAGGCCCTGCTGTTCGGCCGACTGGTGCGGCAGGCTGACACCGGCGTGCGCCCAGGCCCACATCGTCAGTCCCGAGCAGTCGTAGGAGTCCGGACCGGCCGCGCCCCAGACGTACGGCTTGCCCAGCTGCGACATGGCGGCGCTGACCGCGGCGGCAGCTCCCTTGGACTTGGCCACCACCGGGGCGGCGGCCTGCTGCTGGAGTTGCGGCTTGGTCGGTGCTGCAGTGGCCAGGAACTTGACCCGCTCGGCCGCGGTCAAGCTTGCGAGCAACTGCTTCTGCTTTGCGATCTCGCCGACGAGTGCGTCCCGCTGCTTGATGACATCCGCACGCTTGGCCAGCGTGGCCGCTACCAGCGATGCGGCAGTGGCCTCGGCCTGCTTCGCGGTGGCTGCAGCTTTGACGGCCGTGAGCGCAACCTCCTGCTGGTGCATCGCGAGGAAGGTCAGCGACTGCATCTTGTCCACGTAGCTCTGTCCTGAGTCACTCACCAGCAGAGCTGCGGTGCCACTGAACGACGAACCCTTATACTGCGCCGCGAGTGACACCGCGAGTGCGCGCCGCGCGGCGACCAGCGCCCGATGTGCCGCGACTGCAGCGGCGTTGGCGGCAACCGCGCCGCGCTGGGCCTTACCCACGTCGATTTGTGCCTGGTTGTACTGCTCGGCAAGCTTGCCGTTGGTGGTGGCCAGGCTGGCGAGGGTCGCAAGGACGTCGGTCGAGGTCTTCGGCGCGGTCGCGGCCGGAGTGGTGGGGCGCGGGGTGGCGGATGCAGCGAGTGGCGCGACCAGCAAGGCGCCTGCCAGCAGTGCTACACCGATGATGGCGCGGGGTAACCGCGAGGTACGAGTCGACGCCACAGTTGGCGGAACTCCTCTTCCACTCGACCGCCTACCGAGTTAGCTGTCGGGTTCGGGCTTGGAAGGTGCCCTACGGTGCGCTGCCACGCGTTGCTCGCAGCAAGCTGCGGTCCACCCGTGACCTGCACACCGATTCACCCCAGGAACCTGGGTCCCCGGTTCGACGAGTGCAGAGGTTGAACTAATCCTGCAAACGTGTGTCGACTCGGCGGTACCTTTCGGTGCTCCCCGGTAGAGAGCGATTCACCGGAAGGTCTCGGAAAGATTACGTTACGGGGGCCCCCAAGAGCAATCGATGTCGATCATGTCCGGGCTTGTGACGAGAGATACCTGTCATATCAGGCGATTGCGGTGCGCTCTGCGCCCTCCGAGGCCGGCCGGTAGGACTGCACCAGTCGCAGCGGGGGCAGCAGGCCACCGCCGGCCAGCGCGCCGAGTGCCTGCTGCTCGGCACTGTCCAACTCCACCGAGCCGGGCCTCGGCCCGAGCAGAACCGTCATCACGCAGTCGCCACAGGCAAGGTCACGCACCGCGCAGGTATCGCAGTCGATGATCATGTCCACATCCCTTTCGAAGTCGAAGCACGGCCGGCCGCGACCTACTCGTGCGTGTCGAGGACCACCGAACGGACGCCCGCACCTGAGGAACTCGTGCAGACCGGCCAACCGTAGAAAAGAGCTACGACACTTTTCGGGCCGACCTGCACGACTGCCGAGCTGAAGGGGTTTCGGTCAACGGTTTCGTCGGACCCCGGCGCTAGCGTCCGGACTGTGACTGAAGTAGCTGAAGTGCCCACCTCCCGAACGCTGGGCCAGCGGCCGGTGCAACTCAACTTCGACGAGTTGGACGAGCCGCTGCGGGCGACCACGTTCGTGGTGGTGGACCTCGAGACCACCGGCGGTGCTGCCGGTTCGGATTCGATCACCGAGATCGGTGCCGTGAAGGTGCGTAACGGCGAGGTGCTCGGCGAGTTCGCGACCCTGGTCGATCCCGGCGCGCCGATCTCCGCCTTCATCAGCGTGCTCACCGGCATCACCGACCAGATGGTCTGCCGGGCGCCACGCATCTCAGCGGTGCTGCCCGCCTTTCTGGAATTCGCCGCAGGCTCGGTACTGGTCGCCCACAACGCACCCTTCGACATCGGCTTCCTCAAGGCCGCCTGCGCTGAGCACGCGACACCATGGCCCGCCTTCGCGGTGGTCGACACCGCCGTACTCGCTCGCCGGATCCTGACCCGCGACGAGGTGCCCAACTGCAAGCTGGCGACCCTGGCCGGCTTCTTCGCCGCCACCACCGCGCCCAATCACCGTGCGCTGTCCGATGCCCGGGCGACCGTCGACGTACTGCACGGCCTGATCGCCAGGCTCGGCACCATCGGTGTGCATTCGTTGCCAGAGCTGCGAGCCTTCACGGCCCAGGTCTCCGACGCGCAGCGGCGCAAGCGCCATCTTGCTGACGGGCTGCCGCACGCACCCGGCGTGTACGTGTTCTCCGACGGCCGCGGGACGCCGCTCTACGTAGGCACCAGCAAGGATCTGCGCACCCGCGTCCGGCAATACTTCGTCGCTTCCGAGAAACGGTCCCGGATGAGCGAGATGGTCGGGCTCGCGGAATCGGTGGACACCATCGTCTGTGCGCACGCCCTGGAGGCCCAGGTTCGCGAGCTTCGCCTGATCACGTCGCTCAAACCTCGTTACAACCGTCGTTCGAAGAACAGCGATCGGACGATCTGGCTCAAGCTCACCCGCGAGCCGTACCCCAGGCTGTCAGTCGTGCGTCAGCTGGCTGACGACGATGCCCACTACTTCGGCCCGCTGCGCTCCACCAGGCAGGCCGAGCACCTGCGGGATGCCATTCACGACGCGGTGCCGCTGCGCCAGTGCACCGATCGGCTGCGTCCCGGTCGCTCGGTTCGCACCGCCTGCACCCTGGCGGGGATCGGCAAGTGCGCGGCGCCGTGTGAGGACCAGGTCTCAGAGCAGGACTACACGCTCCTGGTGCAGGTGGTGGTCGATGCGTGGCGGGCCGATGTCGGCGCGCTGATAGGTCCCCTTCGCGAACGGTTGTCGAGCCTGTCAGCGGGTCTTCGCTATGAGGAGGCCGCGGTTCTGCGGGACCGCATCGCGACCCTGGTGCGCAGTTGCGCCCGGACCCAGGCGCTGACCGCGCTGTCGGTGATCGATGAGCTGGTGGCTGCCCGACCGGACGGCGCTGGGGGCTGGGAGCTCGCGGTCATCCGACGGGGACGGCTGGTCGGCTCCGAGGTGGCGGGGCGCGGCGTGGCACCGATGCCCATCGTGCACGCGCTGGTGGCGACCGCCGAAGCGGTGCCCACCGACCATCGGCTTGGCCTGGTCGCGGCGGTCGAGGAGACAGAGCTGTTACTGCGCTGGCTGGGTGAGCCGGGCATCAGGCTGGTGCAGAGCAGCCACCCGTGGTCCCTGCCGGCCGGTGGCGCGGCCGGACAGCGGCGCTGGCTGGCCACCACCAGGGAACGCACCAGGACCGCCGACCCGTTCGCTGATCGGCGCCGGCTGCCGATGACCGCACGTCCGGCACGTCGATTCGCCTAGGATGAGGCCGTGATTACCGCCATCGTCATGATCAGCGTCGAAGCCCATCGCATCCCCGAGGCCGCGCAGGAGATCGCCGACCTCGAGGGCGTAAGCGAGGTCTACAGCGTGGCCGGTGACGTCGATCTGATCGCCGTCGTCCGGGTCAGGGAGTTCGACCAGATCGCCGAGGTGATCGCCGGCAGCATCAGCAAGGTCGAGAGCGTCGTGCACACCGATACGCACATCGCCTTCCGTGCGTACTCCCGACACGACCTCGACGCCGCCTTCTCCATCGGCTACGCCGAA
>JBBQFE010000222.1:0-5531 GCA_038321605.1 Mycobacteriales bacterium
CGAGGGCTGGACGGCTGCGTGAGGATGAGCTGGTGGGCGGCACGCTCACCGTCACGAACCTCGGGATGTTCGGGGTCGAGGAATTCGCGGCGATCATCAATCCGCCGCAGGCCTCGATCCTGGCGGTCGGTGTGGCCCGCGTGGAACCCCATGTCCGTAAGGGCAAGGTGCGGATAGCAACGATGATGCACCTGACCCTGTCGGTGGACCATCGCGCGGTGGACGGCGCGCAGGCAGCGCAGTGGATGAGTGGCCTGCTGGCGCTGCTGGAGCACCCGGCCCGCATCCTCGCCTAACACCCCCCTGCTGCATTGTGCGGCCCGAAATCACGCGACACGCCGGGTCGGATGGTGATTTCGGGCCGCACAATGCCAGAGAAGGGGCTAGGGGGTCCAGTTGGTGTCGTAGACGTCCAGGCCGAACCGGTTCAGCCCGGTGGTCTGCGCATACCCCAGGTACGGCAGCCGGAACACGTCCTCCAGCGATGCGAGCAGCGAGTAATGGTTGTACGGAGTCGTGCTCCAGGTACCGGGGCTCGTCCAGCGGGACAACACCAGCGCGCCGACCCGCCCGCCACCCAGACCGGCGATACCCGGCAGGGGCGAGTTCGGCCCGGGGCCCTCACCGCAACAGGCGGTCGCGTCGCTCTGCGGGCTGTCAGCCTCATCGGCGGTGATGATCAGCTCACCATCGGCCTTGTACGCCGGCGAATTGAGGATCTTCGGCACCCACACCTTCAGCCAGGCATTGACGCTGGTCAGGCCCCCGGGGCGGCTATCGACACACGGTGCGTCATGGCCGTCGTCGCAGAGATTGGGGGTGATGTAGGAGAGGTTCGGTGTCGTCGAAGTGGCGGCGAGGTCCTTGGGCAGTTGGCTGAGGTCCACGTCGCGCTGCGCACATTCGGCCGAGTTCGTGATCGCGGAGAAGTACACGAACGGGTTGTGCCTGGCCGCGTACTGGTCGCCGACCGTGGCCTTCTGGGTCGGATCAACGGTGTTCAGGGCGGGATGCCGGCACGGCGTGCCCATGTCTTCCAGATAGCCCTTCCAGGTCAGTCCCTTGGCGTCGAGCTGGGTCGGCAGGGACTGCACGCTGGACGGGAACACGCAGCCTGATCCGACCGCCTGACCGGGCGCCGCGGTGGTCGCACCCACGAAGCCGGAATAGACCTGGCAGTCGGCCTGCATCTGCGGGTTGGGCCCCTGGCCGGACAACTGCGCGATGTAGTTGGGCTGAGAGTTGTGGGCGGTGCCGGAGTAGGTGTTGAGCAGCACGCCCTTCGCGCGCAGCGTGGTTGCCAGGTACGGCGCGGCCGAGGTCGGGCCCCAGGTGGCGTCGTACCCCTTGTTCTCGAGGTTGATCACGAAGACGTGCTTGATCGGCGGTACGTACCCGCTGATCGTGGGCGCGGTGGCGCCGTCGGCGGTGCCGGAGACGATCAGTCCGACGACGGCGACGCTCAGCAGGGCGGCGAGGGATCCTCGGCGGCGCAGGCGGTAGCGAGAGTTGATCATGCGGGCAGGCTCCATCCGGCTGCGAGAGCTTTCTGTTTCAGCGCGGGCCATTCGGCCTCTTCCGCCCCGGTCAGCGGGGCCGGTGCACAGGCGGTGGCCACGAACGGCGGGACGGTGAAGCGGGGCGCCGCCAACGAGGGAGAGGCGGTGAAGTCGAGGACCTCGGCGAGGTTTCGCGCAGCCTGGTCACGCGGCGTCAGCGGCGCCAACCCCCAGCGCCACTCGATCATCTTGAGGACGGACGTGTGGTCGTAGGTGTTGTGCGCGACGTGGCGCCGGCGGGCCATGGGCGAAATCACCAGTGCTGGTACCCGAAAACCTCGCAGACCAGTTGCGGCAGACACGTCCGGTGCGGTGCCCGGGGCGACGTGATCGTAGAAGCCACCCCACTCGTCGAAGTTGATGACCAGGACGGTGTTCGCCCAGTTGGGGCTGCTGGTGACCGCGTTGTAGACCTGGTTGAGAAACTGTTCCCCGGCGCGGATGTCTGCCTTTGGGTGATCGTCGCCGGAACTGCCGGACGCCTCGTCGTTGAAACGGGGATCGATGAAGGACACCTGCGGCAACTGCCCGGCCGCGGCATCGGTGAGGAAGGTCGCGAGCGGCCGTGAGATGGGCAGGTACTTGGTTCCCCACAGCGCGGTGAACGGGATGTCGGAGAAGTAGTACCTGCCGGTGAGACCGGCGCCGGCCAGCCGGTCCCAGATGGTCGGCAACGTCGAGGTGACGGTCGAATTGTGCAGGCGGTCGGTCTGCGCCGCGTGCTGATAGAAGCGATTCGGATAGGTCTCTGCCATCACCGCGGAGAAGTAGCCGTCGCAGACCGTCCAGGCGGGGGCGGCCTGACCGAGAAAGGCCAGATCAGGCTGGGTGTAGTAGCCGATGGCCAGGGCGTCGTTCTCGCCCGCCTTCAGCCAACCGTCGCAGCGGCCCTTGTTCAACTCGATCCGGCCGCCCTCGTAGGAGTGATCCGGATCGTTGTAGCTGCAGCTCGCGTACTCGGTCAGGTGGTGGGAATTGTGTTTGAGTCCGTAACGATCGGTGAACGTCAGCCCCGCCTGCTTGCCGGTGGCCCCTGGCAACCAGCCGAGAAAGTGGTCGAAGGATCGGTTCTCCATCATGACCACCACCACGTGCTCGATGCCCGATGCCGCCGGTGCCGGCAGGGCCGTGGCCGCGTCGGCTACGTCCGCCGCCCAGGGCCCGGCTGAGCTAAGCCCTGCGCCCACGGCCAGCGCAGTAGCACCGGCAGCGCCGGTTGCGGTCAGGAACCTTCTTCTGGTCATGGTCACGTAGGAACCCAACTACCTTGAGCCGATCCGGTGACGGTCTGATCGCAGGGTTCACGTGCTGTTCATCGGCAAAACAGGCGCAACGCCGCGCAACATCGCAAAATGGGTCGCCTGTGACTCACCGCACCGGTCCACCCCATGGACGTCAGGGCGAAGGCGCACCGCTGGTCGCCGGGGGCAGCGAGGTGGTGCCGGCAGCGTTGGGTGAACCGCTGCTGGGCAATGACCCCGAGACCGAGACCGAGCCCGACACCGTGGCAGAGGTACTCGTCGTCGGGGAGAACGTCGGCAAGGTGGTGGGCGGCACGGTCGTCGGTGAGGCTGTGGCGGACGTACTCGGACCGGGGGTGCTGGTGACCGCCGATGGGCTTCGGCTCGGCGTCGGAGTCTCAGCGGTCTTCGTTGCCGGCGGCGTGGACGTGGTGGTGATGAGCACCCCCACCACAGACGGCGAGACGGCCGGCGCCGGACGGACCAACGCCCACAGCACGAGTACCGCGATGAAGGCGGCGGTGAGCGCCAGGGTGGAGCGCCTGATCTGAGGACGCAGGGTGATCACGTGGTCGCCGTCGCTTCGGTGGTGGTCAGCTCCGGCGGCGGCAGGGTGATGCCCTCGCTCGACAGGGTCTTGGTGATGCGCGCGCGAAGGGCCCGGCCGACCTCGAACTGCTTGCCGGGCAACGTCCGCGCCACCAGCCGGATCTTGAACTGGTTGACCTCGATGGACTCGACTCCCATGACCGACGGTGGATCGAGCAGCAGGGCGTGCAGGCGCTCGTCCGCGAACGCCGCGACTCCGACGTGCTTGAGCAGTTCGCTGACCCGGGTGACGTCGGCGGTGACCGGCACCGGCACGTCGATGACCGCGCGGGCCCAGTCGCGTGACAGGTTGGTGACCTGGACGATCTGGCCGTTGGGGGTTATCACCACTTCACCGTCGACGGACCGGACGGTGGTGATGCGCAGGCTGACGTCCTCGACGGTGCCCAGCACCGGGTTGGGGACACCGATGACGGAGATCCGGATCAGGTCACCGAAGCCGTACTGCCGCTCGGCGATCACGAAGAAACCGGCCAGCAGGTCCTGCACGATCCGCTGCGCCCCGAAGCCCACTGCCACCCCGGCAACCGTGGCCGGCGCGACGAAGCCCGCCAGCGGAACGCCGAACCGTTGGATGATGAGGATGCCGGCGATGATGTAGCTGAGGGCCACGAACGTCCAGGTGATGACCTGCGCCAACGCATGCCGGTGCTTGGCGACTTCGGAGCGCACCAGCTCGTCGGTCTCGGTGCCGTGGGCGTCGATGTGATCGGTGATGCGGTCGCTGACCGTCCGCAGCACGCGGGTGAGCAGTATCGCGCCGAGCACGAGCAACACGATTTCGAGCCCGCTGCCGCGCGCCCACGATCCGAGGTCGGTGAGGGGCGTGACGGCGAGGTCGCGCGGTGCAGCTAGCAATGTCATCTCTCATCGAACTGTGCCGCCGGACACGGTCTGCGGCAAGGGCACAAAGCCTCTGTCCCACCCACGACTGACGGCGCACGCTCGAACTATGACCAGAGTTGTGACCCAGCTGGGTCTTTCGATGACCAGGACCGGCACCCCATGACCGAGCACGGCCGGGCTGAACCCGGTACCCGGATCGACGTGCACAACATCGAGATCGACGAATCACTTGCCGCGCAACACCTGTGCGGAAATCAGCACCTGGACACCGGAGACCGCTGCGCGCTCGCCGAACGGCATGCGGGCGGTTGCAGTTTCTCCGGCGCCCACCATGAGAGGAAGTTGTCATGAAGGCAGCAGTCGTCACCGCATTCGGAAGTCCCCTGCAGATCAAGGACATTCCCACGCCTGAGCCGAAGGCCGGCGAGGTGCTGGTCCGCATCGAGTTCAGCTGGCTCTGCCACACCGACATCCATGCGGCGCACGGGGACTGGCCGGTGAAGCCCGCAACACCCTTCGTTCCCGGGCATGAGGGCATCGGAATCATCGAGCGGCTGGGTCAGGGCGTGACGGACCGAGCGATCGGTGACCGGGTGGCCATCGCCTGGCTCGGCTACGCCTGTGGGCAGTGCCGGCACTGCATCGGTGGCTGGGAGACGTTGTGCGAGCAGCAGCAGAACTCCGGCTACTCGGTCGACGGTACGTTCGCGGAGTACGCCGTTGTTCCCTCTGCCTTTGCCACCGTCGTTCCGGACGCCGTGTCCTCCCGCGACGCGGCACCCCTGACCTGCGCCGGTGTCACCACCTACAAGGCGATCAAGGTTGCCAACGTGGCGCCGGCCGAGATGGTGGCTGTCTTCGGGATCGGTGGTCTCGGCCACCTGGCGCTGCAGTACGCGCGAATCGCCGGGGGGTTCGTCATCGCGGTCGACATCGAGGACAGCAAGCTCGCAATGGCAACCGAGCTCGGAGCTGATCACGTCGTCAACGCCCGCACGTCCGATCCGGTCGAGGCCATCCAGGCCCTCGGTGGTGCCGATGTGGCTGTGGTCCTTGCCGCTGCGCCCGCCGTCTTCGATCAGGCATACCGGTCCTTGCGCCGCGGCGGCAGACTGGTGTGCGTGGCGATGCCGGCCGATGATGCGGCGATGAGCATTCCGATCTTCGATGCCGTGATCAACGGCAAGACCGTGATCGGCTCGATCGTCGGCACCCGGAACGACCTCGCCGATGTGTTCGCGCTGCACGCTGGCGGTAGGACGACCGTGGTGACGGT
>JBBQFE010000223.1:0-5530 GCA_038321605.1 Mycobacteriales bacterium
GGGCCCGGCGCTGGGCACGATCAGCGCAGTGCCGGTCCGATCAGGTCGACAGGGCCGCTGGAAGTTCTGCGCCGAGCTCGGTAGCGCCGGTGAGTAGCCCACGCGCCCAGACGGTCGCGGTCGCCGTACCCGGTATCACGCCCCAGTCGGCCGCGAGCGCGGCGACGATCCGCAGCCCGCGCCCTGAAGTCTCGCGTAGAGCCGGCGTCGGTAGCGAGAGATGATCGAGACCGCCGCCATCGGTGACCGAGATGGTGTAGCTGTCCTCGTCGAGGAACCAGCTGACCCTGAGCTGCCCGGACGGTAGCGCCGGCGCGTGTCGCACGGCGTTGCTGACGAGCTCGCTGGCGATGAGCGCGCCGTCGAAGGCGTTGGAGTCGCTCGCACCGGCTCGGTGGAGCGCGTCGGACACCGCACGGCGGACGATCGCTGCGCTCGCCGGCGCATGCCGCACCCACACTGTGCCCACTCGTCTCATCCTCCGTACGCCCCGGTTACTGCGACGGTTGACCTTGGCCTGCCCGGTCGTGGGATGTTCTACCCATCACCGTCCGAGCATAAACATTGAGCTCGCAATCACTGAGAGCGAAGCTTTGCGTCATTCCGGGCCAATTACCGTCGGCCGAGCTGATCGAGCACCCCCGCCGGGCGGTTGGTGATGATGGCGTCCACGCCGAGATCGGCGGCGAGTCGGACGTCCCGGGTCTCGTCGACCGTCCAGCAGTAAACCCGGTTTCCCTGCGCATGCGCCCGCTCGACATAGCCCGGGTCCGCACGCAGCACCTTCACTCCCGGCCCGGCCGTGTGCACGCCGCTGGGTAGGGAGCCGTCCCGACGGATGGGCGAGGTCCGGTCCATCAGCAGCACCAGTTCCAGCTGGGGCGCCAGCAGACGGACTCGTCGCAGTGCCACAGGCGCGAAGCTCATCACGGTGACGGTCGATCCGGACCGTGGTCCCGCACTTCGGGGGACGGCCCAGCCGAAACGCCGTAGCGTTCGCACGAGCTCCTTCTCCACCAGGCCGCCGTACCTCGTGGGGTGCTTGGTCTCGATCAGCATCGTCAGGGGCCGGCCGGCGTCGGCAACCACCCCGAGCAGCGTTTCGAGCGTCAGCACCTGGGAATCCTCGGAGTGCAGATGATCCGGTTCGACGCCGGCGAGGTAGGGCGAATCGGCGTTCTGGGTGTCCGCGTAGCCTCCTCCCGCGGCGTCCCGCTCCGCGTCCAGAGGTCGATCGGTCTGCTGCTGCTTCCACGAGTGGAAGTCCAGTGCCTGCAGCCCGGACAGCTCGAGGTCACTGACCACACCGACGCCGTTGGAGGTTCGGTTGACGGTCCTGTCGTGCACGCAGACCAGGTGCCCGTCCCGCGTCAACCGCACATCGCACTCCAAGCCGTCGGCCCCGGTCTCGATCGCGGACAGATAGGCGGGCAGGGTGTGCTCTGCGACGTCGCTCGAGGCACCGCGGTGCGCAATGATCAGCGGCACCGGATTGGGCCCCAGCGTCGGCCGCCTGATGCGGCCACGGGTTGCCGGCCGGGACATCCGATGGTTCTCCTCGGCTGAAGTCACTTCACCAGGCGGGACAGGCGCCGGTCTGCCAGGTTCTTTCCACCGGTCTGGCACGTCGGACAGTACTGCAACGACTTGTCGGCGAACGACACCTCGCGCACGGTGTCGCCGCAGACCGGGCACGGCAGGCCGGTGCGGGCGTGCACTGCCAGTCCGCTCCGCTTCTCGGACTTCAGGGTGGCCGCGCGCTGGCCCACCGAACGGGTGACGGCATCGGTCAGCACGGTATGCATGGCGCCATGCAGGTCGCTCATCTGCTCCTCGGTGAGCCGAGCTGCGATGGCGAACGGTGACAGCTTCGCTGCATGCAGGATCTCGTCGGAGTAGGCGTTGCCGACGCCGGCCAGGACCGACTGGCTGGTGAGTACACCCTTGAGCTGGGCCCGTTGCCCTCGCAGCACGGTCGCGAACTCCTGCAGACCGATGGTGTACGCGTCGGGCCCCAACCGTTGGATCCCAGGCACCTCGGCCACATCTCGCACCAGGTACACCGCGAGACGTTTCTGGGTGCCGGCCTCGGTCAGATCGAAACCGCAGTACGGACCGTCATCGTCACCGGTGAGGTGCACCCGTAGCGCGATCGGTCCACGCCCAGGTTTCGGCGGAGCGGCGGGAAGTGCGTCCCGCCACTGCAGCCAGCCGGCCCGGGAGAGATGGGTGACCAGGTACAGGCCGTCGATCTCCAGCGACAGGAACTTTCCGTAGCGGGAGGCCCCGGTGACGGTCAGGCCACCCATCGAGCTCAAGGGCGGGTCGAACGTCTTGACCGCGCTGAACGCGGCCACGTCGGCGCGGACCACGACGCGACCCACCGCGCGCTCCCTCAGGAACGCGGCCAGGGCCTCGATTTCCGGTAGTTCCGGCATGTGGCAAGCCTAGCGTCCGGCGGGGTCGGGCGACCATGGCGCCGGGTGACGGCCGCTCGAGTGTGCGGGCATCGCAACCGTAAGGTGATCGTGTGGAACAGCCCGAGCCCAGCTCGCCCGTCCGGCTACGGCGGCGACGTTGGCCACGTCGCCTGATGGCTGCGCTGCTGTCCTTGCTGGTGCTCTGGTTGGCGGGCGGCTGGTTCGTCATCGTCAGGCCCGCCACGGACCGGCCGAGCCACGTCGACGCGATCCTCGTGTTGGGGCCGCCGGTGGCCAACGGACGTTTCGCGCTCGCCTATCAGCTCGCCCTCGCCGGCTACACCGACAACCTCGTCCTGTCCGACGTCCCGGTGAACAAGACGACCAAGACGACGAAGCTCTGCGCCGACGGGATGCCGGCGGTCAAGGTCACCTGTTTTCTTCCGGTGCCCGAGACGACCCAGGGCGAGGCGCGTGAACTGCAGAAGCTGGCCCGCGCCAACGGCTGGAAGCGGGTCATGGTGATCACGTCGACCTACCATGTGTCGCGCGCCAGGATGATCATGAAGCGGTGCTACGACGGCACGTTGCTGATGGTGCCTGCCTCGCGGGGAATCGGTCTGTTCCAGTGGACCTACGAGTACTTCTATCAGACGGCCGCCTACGTCAAGGCCTTCGTCAGCCCGTCCTGCTGAACCGGTTCGGACCGGCGGGGTCGCGACACCGCCACCGTGAACTTGTCGTCCTGCCGGACCGTCTTGGTCGGCCCCACCAATCGTTCCAGTGATGCGCGATAGCCGAGATGGGTGTTGAAGACCGTCCACAGCTCGCCGCCGGGCCGGAGCACCCGGCCCGCCGCCTCGAACAACTTCAGCGCGGCCCCGGCATGCACAGAGTTGCCGAGATGAAACGGTGGATTGCAGACCACCAGGTCGACACTCGCGTCGCCGATCGTGCTCATCGCGTCATCCCGGGTCACCGAGATGCGCTCAGCCAGACCGTTCGCGATCGCGGTCGCCTGAGTGGATGCCACCGCGGCCGCGGACTGGTCGGTGGCGATCACCTGCAGCTCGGGCCGCGTCCTTGCCAGCAGGCTGGCCACGATGCCGGTTCCGCAGCCCAGGTCGACGGCGATCCGGGCCCGCGGCTCCATCTGGGCCAGTTCGGCCACCAGGTGCCGCGTTCCCAGGTCGAGCTTGGTCCCTCCGAACACCCCACCGAACGCGCAGACGGTCAGGTCGAGGTCGTCGTGGTGCTGGCGCAACGGAAAGTCCGAGGCGGTTGCCGGGCGACGTGGTGCCGCGGCGATGAGCACCCGCGACTTCTGGCGCGCCCTGGTGGCATGCACCTCGCCGAAGTGCAGTCCGAGTACGTCGTTCATGGCCGGCGTCATGTGCTTGATCCGGGCTCCGACGAAGACTTCGACGTCGGGAGCGGAACAGGCAGCAATTGCCTCGGCAATCTCCTGCAGCGCCGCCAGGCTGGCCGGGGCCTGCACCAACACGACCTGGGCACCTGAGAACAATTCGGGCCCGAGCGGCAGCTGCCGGTAGGCGCCCGTCAGACCCGTCCGGGCCGCGTTCTCGGCCAGGGCGAGCTCGGCGGTCAGCGGGTCCTGATAGACGCGCACCTGCTCGGCACCCAGCAGGCCGACCGCCCCGAGGGTCAGCGCGCCGTAGTGGTCACCGACCACGACCACCGATCCGGCCGCGGCGCGTCTGACCGCAGCTGCCGCCTCGTCGAGGATCAGCCGGTCAGAGGCGTCCACGGCGAACAGGTTGGCGGCCTCCACGTCGGGACGGCGGGAGAGCTGGTCGAACGAGAAGGTGCTCATGCGCTGAGCCTGCCACGCCCACCGTGCCCCGCGGTCCGCGCGGGGCCGCGGCGGTCAGTTGCTCGGTGCGAACAGTCCCACCGGGCAACTGACGCCGGTGGCAAGCACCGGGCAGTATCCGTTCGGATTCTTCGCCAGGTACTGCTGGTGATAACCCTCGGCGTAGTAGAACTCGCCCAGCGGCGCGATCTCTGTCGTCACGCGGCCGTAGCCGGCATCGGCCAGCCGGGCACCGAAGGCCTGCGCTGCGGCCTCGGCCTGCTCCCGCTGATCGTCGGAGCTGTAGTAGATCGCCGACCGATATTGGCTGCCGACGTCGTTGCCCTGTCGCATTCCCTGTGTCGGATCGTGGTTCTCGAAGAAGATGGAGAGCAGTTGTGCGTAGCTGATTCTGCTCGGATCGAAGATCACCCGGACGACCTCGGTGTGTCCGGTCCGACCGGTACAGGTTTCGTCATAGGTGGGAAATGCGGTGAACCCGCCCGCGTAGCCGACCGCGGTCGAGTAGATCTCGGTGTGTTCCCAGAAGTCCTTCTCCGCGCCCCAGAAGCAGCCCATGCCGAACACGGCCGTCTGCAGTCCGGCTTCCTCGAACGGTTCCCGAATACGGTGCCCGTTGACGAAGTGCGTCTCGGGAACCGTGTAGGGGTAGTCGTCCCGGCCGCTCATCGCGGTCTCGGCGGTCACCAGGTCGGTCTTGCGATGCAGAAAACTCATACTTGCCACGGTACGACGATCGGACCCGGCGCGTACCCTCACAAATATGACCGAGTGGGGAATTGACACGCTGTTCAACCCAGGCAAGCGGCACCTGGACGAAGAGAAGCGTCGCCTCCAGTCAACCCGCGAAGAGGTAGGGGACTCCTCCGGCGGCAAACGCGTCGACCTGGACTCCGGCCGGATCGTCATCGGCCGCAAGCGAATCGCTCCTGAGTCCCCGTCCGCGGCGGCGGCAGCCGAGGATGGCGCCACCACCGAAGCAGACTCAGCTGACGGCGCTACCGCTGCTGACGGCGCTGCTGACGGCGCTGCTGACGGCGATGCTGCGACCGAAGATGCTTCGTCGGGCGAGCGGGGTCACGGCGCGCGGTGACCGGCGACCGGCGACCGGCGACCGGCGACCGGGGACGCTCAGATGATCCGGACAGCCTGACACGGACTCCAGCGTCCAGCCGTCGTACCGTTCCTGGCGGCAACCCGCACGTAGTAGACCTGGTTGGTGGTCAGTCCGCTCAGTCGCACCGAGGTAGCTGTGGTGACCGTGTAACTGACGAGC
>JBBQFE010000224.1:0-5522 GCA_038321605.1 Mycobacteriales bacterium
GAGACCGTCGAGGAGCACGTCGGTCATGCGTGCCGCTTGGCCGCCGGAGTCGCCGGGATAGGTGTCGGCGAGGCGGCTGAGGGCAGAGATCAGGTCCTCCGCGCGGATGTCGCTGCGGATGGTGCCGTCTTGGGCTCCGGCGTCCAGCATGCACTGCACCTTGGGTGCGAGGACGCCGAGGAACTGGGACGGCAGTGGTTGATAGGCAGGGTCGCCGGAGTGCAGCGCACTGGCGAAGCCGCGCTTGGTGGCGACGAAGCGGGCGAGGGTTTCTGACCATCGGCGCAGAGCTTCGGCCGGCGGGTGCTCGTCCGCGAGGCGATCCGCTTCGGCCGCGGTCGCCTCGAGCTCACGACGGAAGACGGCGATGATCAGGTCTGATCGCAGCGGGTAGTTGCGATAGATCGTGCCGACGCCCACACCCGCGCGGGCGGCGATGTCGCGCATCGGCGCGTCCACGCCCCACTGCGCGAACGCTGCCTTCGCCGCCTCAAGCACCGCCTCAGAGTTGCGCACGGCATCTGCACGTCTGCGCCGAGGCGTGGCGGCGGACTCTTCCGTTGGCCTCATTCACTTCCTCGACAGACGGAACGTCGTTCCGATACAGTAGCGGACGACCGTTCCGATTAGACCAGCATACCGCCCCGACAGCACCCGATGATTGAGGTCACCTATGCACTACCGCCCGCTCGGCCGCACTGGCATTCGCGTTTCTCCATTGGCGCTCGGCGCAATGATGTTCAGCTCGTTCGGCAACAGCGTCCAGAGCGAGGTGGACGCCATGGTGACGCGCGCCCTCGAGGCCGGAATCAACTTCATCGACACCGCGGATGCCTACGGCGACTCGGAGGAGATGCTCGGACGCGCCCTCCAGGGCAGGCGGGACGATGTCGTGCTCGCCTCGAAGTTCGCCCGGCCGATCGGCGACGAGATAAACCACCAGGGCGGCTCCCGGCGCTGGATCACGACAGCCGTCGAGAGCTCCCTGCGCCGGCTGCGGACCGACCATCTCGACCTGTACCAGATGCACCGTCCAGACCCGGACTCCGATATCGAGGAGACCCTATCGGCGCTGACCGACCTTGTGCGCAGCGGGAAGGTGCGGGCGATCGGGTCATCCGACATGCCGGCATCGGAGATGGTCGAGGCGCAATGGGCGGCCGAGCGGCGCGGGTTCGAGCGCTTCCGCACTGAGCAGCCGCACTACTCGCTGCTGGACCGGTCGATCGAGCGGGAGGTGCTACCGGTCGCCCAGCGCTACGGCATGGGGACAGTGATTTGGAGCCCACTCGCCAGCGGCATGCTCACGGGACGGGTGCGACGTGGGCAGGAGACCGACCTGCGCCGCACGCGAATGTTCGCCGCCCTGCGCGACGAGCGCCGCATCGATGCGGTCGAGGAGTTCATCGCCCTGGCCGCGGAGGCAGGACTGTCGCTCACGCACATGGCGCTCGCCTTCGTGATCACTCATCCCGGGGTGAGCGCTGCGCTCATCGGACCACGCACCATGGAACAACTCGACGACCTGATCGCTGCGGCGCAGGTCATCCTATCCGACGATCTCCTGGACCGGATTGACGCGATCGTCGCTCCCGGCACCGGCGTCGGCCGCATGGATCAGGAGTACAACACGCCTCCGATCGGATCAGCGCAACTGCGCCGACGGCCCGTTCCGGACCGCTCAGCGGAGTAGTCGACGGGTCGGGGAGGCTCCAAACACACAACCGAGAAACGTCGGGATCGTCTCACCCAGTTGAGTCCATGCACGTGATGTATGACGGCATCGGCGTACAGCGTGGCGCCGTGATCGGTGATCGGGATGAGCGATCGGATGAAGCCGAGGGCCCGCGCTCCTGTGAAATGCCCAACTCGCACGCGTGCCGGGGGTCACGACAATGCGTCTGCCGCGTCTGAACTGGCTACGGCGATGGCCGCATTCTTCGCCGAACGCTGAGCTGAGGGTGCGCCGCCCACCCAGGCTCCGATAAGCAACGACCGGATCAGCCGCGATCCGCGCGGGGGGAAGACATGCGTCATTTCGCCGCGAATCGGCGCGCGGGGCGTGACGCTTGCCGTGGTTGCAGAGGCCGGTCAATCGTTGACAGGCGGGTGGGTCCTCCAGAACTCAGTCACCATGTGAGCCAGCTCGGCGGGGCACTCCAGCGAGGGCAGGGCGCGCGACCTCGTGAGGACGGCGGCATGCCCGTCCTGCATTGTGGCCGTGGCTGCGGCGCATTCCTGCGGGGTCCACTCGCCGCGGTCGTCGGTGGCGAACAACAACGTCGGGCACTCAACGAGGGTGGCCGCTGACGCCAGGTCTCGCCGGCTCAGGATGCCGGAGTGCACGGTGCGCGCGATGGCCCCCCGGTGGGGTCGTGACATGGGCCCGACCACTGCGTTCACCGCTTGCGGGTCGGTCTGGAGGCTGTGCTCGGTGAGCATCCCCGCCAGGACGCCGCGGCGCACCGGGCCTCGCATTCCGATCGCGCGGTAGACCGGCAGCAGCACTCTGACCTGGCGGCGTAGCGCCGGGCTGGCGGGCGTGACCGGCGCGCTGACGGTGACCAGCGTCCGCATCAGGTCTGGCCGGTCGGCAGCCAGCTGAAGTCCCACGTGGCCTCCCCACGCGCTGCCCAACCAGTCCACCGGGCCGACGCCGAGAGCCTGCTGGACGTGGGTCACCACGGCCACCGCGGCGTGGGCGCAGTGCGTCACGAAATCGGGGAGTTCGTCCTTCAGGTCGGCACTGTCACCGAAGCTCCAGCCGTCAACCAGGACCAGGGTGCGCTCAGTCGCGAGCGTATGCATCACTCGATCCCAGCTACGCGAGTCCGTGAACATGCTGTGCCACAGAACCGCGACAGGCGGCGGACCGTCGACCACCCGGGCCGACAGGTCTCCGTGCTCGGTGGTGATGTACACATAATCAATGTACTATGGGTACAGCGAATTAGATAGACTCCTCGGATGCCCCGACGCTACGACTCGTCTGTCCGCGCCGACCGCGCCGCCGCGCATCGCGCAGCGCTGGTCGCCGCAGCAACCACGCTGTTCCTCCAGCACGGCTGGACCGCGACGACGATGACTCAGGTCGCGGCAGCAGCCGGGCTCGCTCGCCCCACCTTGTACCTGCACTTCGACACCAAGCTCGCCCTGCTCATCGCCTGCATCGACTCCGCCCTGTCGGACGTTCCGGTGGCCGAGCGGGCCGACTACCAAGCCATGGCTCACGGGAGCACGCCACGCAGGGCGGTCACCGCAGCACGGTGGCTCCGCGATGCCTACCAGCGATCCGCACCCATCCAACGAGTGCTCGACGACGCCGCGAGTAGTAGCGCCGAGGCCGCACAAGCCCACGCCCGCATGGAGCAGCGCCGACATGACGAGTTCACCCGCGCCTGCTCCCTCGTCCTGGCCGGCCAGAGCCCCCCGCTGGCCTTCGTCGATGAAATATGGGCCCTCGGCTCACGCATGATGTGGTTCAAACTCGCCGAGCGCGGCTGGTCTCCCCAGGACTGGGAAGCGTGGTTCACCCGCGTCATCATCGACGCCATCAAGGCGCTGCCAAAGTGATGACTCAACCCCCCGGTTGCCTAGCGCCGCGGCAGCGCACCCAGGCCTGCGGCAGGGATCTTCAGCGACTACTCGACCAGCCGTCGGCGTCTCAGAACCGAGACCGTCGGCGCTCCCCCGATGACTTGTCCATCGGCTTGCCTGCTCGACGCAGTCCGCAGGCCGATCGGCTACTGGCGAATTAATGTCGGTGAAGGTTGGACTGCCTGGCCAGAAGAAGGAGGTACGGCGGCTTGTCGTCGTCGGTGAGCACCTGCAGCGTCTGACCAATACCCATGCCATCGACAGCCGAGCGGATCAGTGCGTCGGCGAGGTCTGCGGTGGAGGTGGACACACCGGGCTCGTGGCCAGCCGGGCAGCGGTAGTCGGTGACGCGGTCGGCGGCGAAGAGCCCGGCAGGACGGACGATGGTCCAGTCCCGGTCACTCTCGCGGAGGATCGCCTCCATACGCCGCATGTCGTCGTAGATCGTCCGATTCACGGTGGCCAACACACGGGCGAAGAAGAACCGGTATAGCGCCGGTTCGTCGCCCACACCGTCTTCGTCCAACTCTTTGGAGGAGACGCATACGATCCGCCGCACGTCCTGATCACACATCGCCGTGATGATGGTGCTGGTGCCAGCTGAGTAGGTCGTCACGGGCTTCCGGCCGGGAAGGACACCGACGGTCGAGATCACGGCCCCGGCATCGCGGATCGCTGCCGCGACCTCGGCCGGATCATGGACGTCGGCACTGACCACGCGCAGCAGCGGTGCGGACGGACCGAAGGCATCGGGGCGGCGGGTGACCGCCGTGACCGCGTGACCAGCTGAAAGCGCCTGACCGACCACCGCGCGACCGACCGGGCCGGAGGCGCCAAACACAGTGATGTTCATCCCCCCCCACGTTAGCCGATGCACCCCCGGGGGGCCGGCACCCTTCAGGCGACGCACGCATTCGTCGACATCAACCGCACAGGGATCCTGGATCGGGACCCGCGGCAACTGGCCGCCTGGTCGCTGGCAAGGCCGAGCCGTGTCCACCGGTCGTGAGCACGTGTTGACCGGTCAGTCGGCCGGGTTGACGATCGTCTCAAACTGTGGTGGCCACCCCGGCCGTGGCAACCATCCCCCGGCCCCAGCCACGCGCCAGCCGTGGGGCCCGTGCTGCAGCAGCAGGGACAATCCCTTGACCGACTGCCCCGGCTGCCACACGTGAACCCCGTGCTCGTCGACATCCAACTGATCCTGCGGGACTAGCCGGATCAACTCTCACTCCGGGCCTATCGGCCGCGGCCGCGTCGCCGCACCGAGCGTCTCAGCGCCAACCACATCCGTCGTCACGCTGCGTACCGCCCGCTCCGACACCCGCGCCGCGTGTACCCAGAGGGGATGCCTCGGCACAGGTGCTGCGAGTTCCGCTGCAAGGTCGCCCCGTGCACCTGTCACAGACGGATCGGAAATGACCGCCGGATCCTTCATCATCCAGTCCTGCACGCACACCAGACGGAAATCGTCGGTCATCGCCGTCCACGCCGCATCAAAGCGGCCGTGGCGGATCGTCTGCACTTACGCCAACGCCGCGGTCGCCGCCGACGCGGTCCCGAGCGCGCCAGCCAGGTCGAAGTCGTCGCCGCCGGCTGGACCACGCCATCTGGGCCTACCGCCGTGCTCGGCCTCGCTGATCCCGCCCACGTCTGCCTCACGCCGGGGGGATCCAACGAGGTTCGGAGTCCCTCCCGCTGACGCATGCGTCCTTCCGCCACCGCTCGGCGCACTTCGGCCAATCCGATGATGACCCCCCCCCGCCTGCCCGGACATCGACAGCGACCTCCTCCCGGCCTGCTCATGCCGTCCGATGGGCCGTTCCGAGGGGTCAGAGAGGAAGGAGGTCTTGGGCCAACCCTTGTTTGATCCTCCACTGCTCTTCTCCCGCGGTGCGGCCAGGGACCCCGCCATGGGCGAAGAC
>JBBQFE010000225.1:0-5465 GCA_038321605.1 Mycobacteriales bacterium
TGGGACGGATCGTTGACCCAGCGGCCGGTGATCTGGGCGCGCAGTTCATCCGTCGGCGCCGCGACGTTGGTGGGTGCGTAGAAGTTCACACCGAGGACGTCCAGCGGCTGGTTGATGGCGGCCAGGTCACCGTCGAGCACGAACGACCAGTCGGTGAGGTGGCTGGTGCCCTCGATGAGATCGGACGGGTAGCTGCCGCGCAGCATCGGTTCGAGGAAGATCCGGTTGGAGATGGCGTCGACGTGGCGAGCCGCGATCGCGTCCTCCGGGCTGTCGCTGGCGGCGTACACCTGAGCCAGGTTGAGCGTGACCGACATATCGGTGCCGGCCGGGGTCACCGAGCGCAGCGCCGACACCGCCCGACCGTGGGCCAGGTTCAGGTGGTGTGCGGCGGCCAGGGCCGCGGCGTTGTCGGTGTACCCGGGCGCATGCACACCGGAGGCGTACCCCAGAAACGCCGAGCACCAGGGCTCGTTCAGCGTGGTGAAGGTGGGGACCCGGTCGCCCAACGCGCGCCCCAGGACCTCGGCGTACTCGGCGAACCGGTCGGCGGTGTCACGGTTGGTCCAGCCGCCGGCGTCCTGCAGCGGCTGCGGCAGGTCCCAGTGGTACAGCGTGAGCAGGGGAGCGATGTTGCGCTCCAGCAGGCCGTCCACCAGCCTCGAGTAGAAATCCAGCCCGGCCTGGTTCACCGCTCCCGAGCCGGTGGGGATGATTCGCGACCAGGACACCGAGAAGCGGTAGGACGGCAACCCGAGACTCACCATCAGATCCAGGTCGGACGTCACCCGGTGGTAGTGGTCGCAGGCCACCTCTCCGGTGTCGCCATTGCGCACCTTTCCGGGCGTGGCGCAGAAGGTGTCCCAGATGCTCGGACCGCGGCCGTCCTCGGCAGTGGCGCCCTCGATCTGGAACGAGGCTGTCGCCGAGCCCCAGATGAAGTTCTCGGGGAACGACAGGCTTGTGCTCATGGGTGGGTGCTCCTGATCGGTGGGGGGATCCGGGCGGATTCCGGTGGCGCGGGGGAAAGCCCACGGCCGCGCCACCGGAAGCAGGTGGTACCTGCTCGGTGAACGGCCGTGCTCGGCCGTGCATGAGCTGAAACGGCGCCTGGGAGCGCTCTCAGGTACCGGTTCAGAATGCGCGAACCGGGTGGGCGTGTCAAGCAACCCGCTGCGGACACGCTGGCCGAGTCAGCCCTGTCACCGTTCGCACTGTCACGGTTCGCAATGTCACCGTCCACTGTCACCGTCCGCACTGTCACCGTCCGCACTGGCGCGGTGTGCGCTCACGCCGAGTCCCGTTGCACCAGTTCGACCCCGAGCACCGTGCAGCGCTGGGCGGTCTCGCCCTGCAACCGCTGCAACAGCAGCGTCGCCATGCTCTGGCCGAGCCCGGCGATGGGCTGGCGAACGGTGGTCAGGGACGGCACCGCCAGCGCGGAGTCGGCCAGGTCGTCGAACCCGACGACGCCGACATCTGCCGGAACCCGCAGGCCACGGGCCTGCAGGGCCCGCATCGCCCCCAGCGCCATCAGGTCCGAGGCGGCGAACACCGCGTCGAGGTCGGGGTGCCGATCGATCAGATCGCCCATCGCGAGGTACCCGCCCTGGGCGGTGAAATCTCCCGTGACCACGAGATCCTCTGTCAGCTCCATCCCCGCGCGGCGAAGCGCCTCGCGGTATCCGGCCAGCCGGTCCTGGCCCGCCGCCATGTCCAGCGGGCCGGTGATGGTGGCGATCCTCCGACGCCCGCCCGCGATCAGATGCTCCGTGGCGGTCTGCGCCCCACCCAGGTTGTCGCTGTCGATGTAGTAGAACCGCTCGGAATCGGCCAGCGGGCGCCCGCTCAGCACGGTGGCGACACCGTGGGATTCCAACTCCGCCGGAAGTGCGCTGTCACCGTGCAACGACAGCAGCAGCACGCCGTCGACATGGCCGCCCGCGGCGTAGCGGACGAACCTGTCACGGTCGGCCTTGCTGCCGGCGACGGTGAACACCATCTGGACCTGGGCCTCGGCCAGCACGCTCTGCGCGCCGCGCAGCAGACCGAGGAAGAACGGATCTGCGAACAACCGGTCCTCGGACTCGGCGACCAGGAACGCGATCGACCCGCTGCGGCCGGTCACCAGCGAACGGGCCGCCAGGTTGGGCGAGTAGGCCAGGTCGGAGGCGGCCCGCTGCACCGCCGCGCGTGCCTGTTCGCTGACGTTGACCGCGCCACGCAGTGCCCGGCTGGCGGTTGCCCTGGATACTCCGGCCCGTGCCGCGACCGCCTCCAGAGTCGGTGCGGTGCGCGCGGGTGGTGCGACGTGGGTCACGAGAGTGGATTCTGGCACGCACCGCCTCTGATTCGGCTAAAACTCCGGCTGGTGGTCAGCGTCGGTTCGGTGATCTGGCAGAATGGCGGGCTGAGTACCGGCCTGACTTCGGACCCTCTCACCGACGTCGGACCAGTCCATCTGGATCATCGCCTGGGTGTTCCCCACCCACAGGCGCTCTGGACCGCCCTGCACACACAGCAACGGAGCCGAACACAAGTGGCAACCAAGATCAAGCTCACGCGTATTGGAAAGATGCGCGAGCCGCATTACCGCGTAGTCATCGCCGACGCCCGCACCAAGCGTGACGGTCGCTCCATCGAGACCATCGGCGAGTACCACCCCAAGAGCGACCCCTCGATCATCAAGATCGACGCCGATCGCGCCGCCTACTGGCTGGGTGTCGGCGCGCAGCCGACCGAGGCCGTGGTCGCGATCCTGAAGGTGACCGGAGACTGGCAGAAGTTCAAGGGCCTGCCCGAGCCGCCGCCGATGCTGATGGCTGCACCCAAGCCTGACAAGCGCGCGCTCTTCGATGCGGCGCTCAAGGACTCGGAGGGTGAACCGGCCGTCGACGCGACCACCCCCCGCAAGAAGGCAGCCCCGAAGAAGGCTGCCGTCGAGGCGACCGAGGCCGACGCACCCGCTGCTGAAGCACCTGCAGCCGACGCACCTGCTGCTGACGCTCCCGCCGCCGAGGCGGCTGTGGCCCCCGAAGCAAAGGCCGAATAAGTGCTCGAGGAAGCCCTCGAGCACCTCGTCCGCGGAATTGTCGATCACCCGGACGACGTGACCGTCGATCTGATCGACAACCGCCGTGGCCGACGTCTGGAAGTCCGGGTTCACCCGGAGGACCTCGGTCGCGTGATCGGCCGCAGTGGGCGTACCGCCAAGGCGCTGCGTCAGGTCGTGAACGGAGTAGGCGGAAAGGGCATTCGGGTCGACGTCGTCGACACCGACGAACGCCGCTGACCGCCGCTTTCCCATGAGTACCTCACCACCGGCCGGCAGTGCCGACTCCCCATCCAAGGGTGTCGTCGCTGTCGGCCGGATCGGTAAGGCGCACGGCCTTCGCGGCGCGGTGTACGTCGAACCGTGGACCGACGCGCCGGAGGAGCGGTTCGTGCCGCACACGGTGCTGCAGACCGACCCGCCGGAGCGCGGGCCACTGACAATTGAGGATGTCCGCCTGTTGTCGGGCAAGCAGGTCATCCAGTTCGCGGGCGTGTCGGATCGCAACACCGCCGAGACGCTGCGCGGGACGCTGCTCGTGATGCCTGCCGAACAGCGTCCCCTGATCGAGGATCCCGACGAGTTCTACGACACCGACCTGATCGGGCTGAGCGTTCGCTCGCTCGACGGCACGGTCTTCGGGCCGGTGACCGATGTGCTGCATTCCCCGGCGGACAGCCTGCTCGTCATCGACCTGGCGGGACGCGAGGTGCTGCTGCCCTTCCGCAAGCAGTTCGTACCCGACGTCGATCTCGCCGCCGGCATCGTGGTGATCGATCCTCCGGAGGGGCTGTTCGACCTATGACCGATCTGCGGGTCGACATCGTCACGATCTTTCCCGAGTACCTGGCCCCGCTGTGGGAGTCGCTGCTGGGCCGTGCCATCGGGCGCGGTCAGGTAGCGGTGGACGTGCACGACCTGCGGCGCTGGACAACCGACGTGCACCGGACCGTCGACGACACCCCCTACGGCGGTGGGCCGGGCATGGTGATGCTGGCCGAGCCGTGGGGCAGGGCGCTGGACGAGCTGTCGCCACCGGACGGTGCCGCTCAGCCTCGCTTGATCGTGCCTACCCCCACCGGGCGACCTTTCACCCAAAGGGCCGCCGCCGAACTGGCGACGCTGCCCTGGCTGATGTTCGCGTGTGGGCGGTACGAGGGAATCGACGCGCGGGTCACCGACTACGCGGGCCAACGGATGCAGGTGGACGAGATCAGCCTCGGCGACTACGTGCTGTGCGGCGGCGAGGTCGCCGTGCTGGTGATCATGGAGGCCGTCGCCCGGTTGATCCCCGGCGTGCTGGGCAATGCGGCCTCGGCGAGCGAGGACTCCTTCACCGAGGCGGTCGACGGCCTGCTCGAGGCCCCCGCCTATTCGCGGCCGGCGAGCTGGCGGGGACTGGACGTGCCTGAGGTGCTGCTGTCCGGCCACCACGGCAGGATCACCGCCTGGCGGCGTGAACAGTCGCTGCGCCGCACCAGCGAACGCCGTCCGGACCTGCTGGAGAGCTAGTCGGCTGGCGCCCGGTTTCATGTTTGACCCGCCGATGTGGCACCATCATGGGGTTGCCTGGCGACCGTTGCGGATGCACCACGACCGCGACCGGGATGCAGGGCAAGACCAATCGAGACAGCGAGTAGCGGATGTCCGTGCGCCCATACGCGGACATCGGACACGAAGGAAGCAGAGCCGAGATGAGCAGCACCCTGCAGACGCTGGACGCCGAGTCGCTTCGCAGCGACATCCCTGAGTTCCGGGCCGGTGACACCCTGAAGGTGCACGTCAAGGTCATCGAGGGTGCGCGTTCGCGTGTCCAGGTCTTCCAGGGCGTGGTGATCCGTCGTCAGGGCGGTGGCCTGCAGGAGACGTTCACGGTCCGCAAGGTCAGCTTCGGTGTCGGCGTGGAGCGCACCTTCCCGGTGCACACCCCGGTCATCGACAAGATCGAGGTCGTGACCCGCGGAGACGTCCGACGCGCCAAGCTCTACTACCTGCGCGATCTGCGCGGCAAGGCTGCGAAGATCAAGGAGAAGCGGGACAACGTCTCCCGCTGACCCGTCAGCCGCGAGTCCGACCAAGAATCTGGGGTGTCACCAAACCGCCATGGGTAAGGACACCAGCGGGCGGCCGGACCCTCAGGACCCGGATGCCGTGCAACCTGCGACGACGGCCGACGCGTCCACTCACCAGCCGAAGCCGGCCGGTCCCGCCGGACAGCGAAAGCGCCGCGGCAAGGTGGCCCGCTTCGAGCTGCCGATCCTGATCGTTGTCGCGATCACGATCGCAATCGTGCTCAAGACGTTCGTCATCCAGCCGTTCTACATCCCCTCGCAGTCGATGGAGCAGACCCTTTACGGGTGCCCCGGCTGCTCAGGTGACCGCATCCTGGTCTTCAAGCCGGTCTACAAGATCC
>JBBQFE010000226.1:0-5458 GCA_038321605.1 Mycobacteriales bacterium
CGAATTGCCCATCACCCGCGACAGCGCCGTCGACCAACTTGCCCCGCTGCCGACACTGACCAGCATCGGTAGCCGCGGCGGAGAAACCTTCTTCGTTGACCTGGAACGTCTCGGCGCGGTCAATTTGACCGGTGATCCCGATGCGTGCCGAGGCCTACTGACACACATTGCTACCGAACTGGCCCACCAAAGCTGGTCAGACGGCCTCAACGTGACCCTGGTGGGCTGGGGTCCCCAACTGGTGGCCCTGAATTCCGAGCGCCTGGCCTACGCAGCTTCCACCGACGTGGTACTGCACGCCCTACAGGCTCGGATTGCAGCCGTGCCGGCAGCGCTGGGCACGTTGGGCACTGACATTCTCCGAGCCCGGGTCGGTGATATCGCCGGCGACTCCTGGACCCCGCAGGTCCTGCTCGTCGACGCGAGCAACATCCCAGCTGCGGATCTTGCTCGCCTGCAGGTGCAACTCGTCGACCTGGCCGGTGCCGGTCGGATCGCCACTGCCGTGTTGATGACGGGTGCCGGACCGTCCACCACTGCGCAGATCACGACGGCGGAGATCACCGCGGCCGGAGTCCTTAAGATGCCGCGCCTTTTCGGTGAAGGCACCCTTACCGCTGCGTGCATGACCGCCGCCGACGTTGATCTGATCCTCCAGTTGTTCGACCGGGCCGAACAAGTCGACCATCCGATCCCGGTCTCAGACGTTGACGAGCCTTGGGCGGTCGATATGGACAACTCGGGTGCGCTTTTGCCGGCGGTGGCGATGGATGAGCCCATCGACCTCCTCAAAGCCAAGAACCACCACGAACAGGACGACATTGAATCGTCGACCTCGACCGCAGTATCGACCGCGCACCGACCGGATCAGGACCGACTGGTCAAGGTGATGAGTGTGGATCCGACTCTGGACGACGACCTCGCGGAGTGGTATCAGGACACGCCCCGCCGGCCCCGAATCTCCATCCTGGGGACGGCGGGAGTCACCGCCGCAGGTGAGACCCCGAAGCGATTGGTCTGGTTCACCGAGGTGGTGGTCTATCTCGCCCTGCACCGGAGCGGCGTCTCGCTCGACAAGTTCACCGTCGATTTGTGGCCCGCCGAAGGACGCCCCGGTGAAGCCCGCCAAATCGCCCGGAGCACCCGCAACGAGACCGTTAGCAAGATCCGGCGCTGGCTGGGCACCGACCCGTCGACCGGCGAGCCTTACGTACCGTTGTCGACCGACGGCACCTACAAACTCGAAGATCGGTTGCTCGATGTCGAGCTGATGCAACGGCTACGCAAACGCGGTGACGCCCGGTTGAAGGCGGGGGACCTCTCGGCGATCGAGGACTACGAGGCGGCTTTGCAGCTAGTCCGGGGCCGACCACTTCCGGAATCCACCCGCGTCTTGCCCACCGTGCCGCGCCTCGGCACCGGTTGGGGCTGGCTATGCAACGAAAACCGCGGGGAGGACCTGCTGATGCCCGGCTGGGTCGTCGATGTGGCCCACCGAGCCGTTCAGGCCGCCCTGAGCCTTGATGACTTGGACAAAGCCCGATGGGCTGCAGACCTTGGTCACGAGGTAGATCCCTACTCCGATGTTCCCCTCACCGATCTGATGATCATCGCGGCCGCCGCCGGCGATATGGCGACCGCGAATCGGCACGCCTGGGAAGTGGTCTGGGCCTACGACAAAGACAACGCCGAGGCGCTGCCCGAACATACCTACAGCATCATCAGCCGGGTCTTCCCCGACGGTCTGCTCGTAGTGAGTCGATGAGCGCCGGCAACGGCCCGCGCCGCACCGCCGGCCCGGTGCTCTGTTCTCGTCTGATCTTGACGTTGCAGCTCACCTGAAAACCAAAGCTGGTCTTTGCACCCCAATTTCTCATCCTAGAACCCAGTCACCTCGGGCACCATTTCGCCATGACCGCCACCGTCAAGGAGACGTCGATGACCATCCGCCAGGCCGCTCGAGTCACGGCGGTGCCGGCGGCGCTGGACACGTTGGGCACCGACGTGGTCCGAGCCCGGTCCGGTGACATCGCCGGCGACTCCTGGACCCCGCAGGTGCTGCTCATCGACGCGAGCAACATCCCGGCTGCGGATCTCGACCAGCTACAAGCACAACTCGTTGAGCTGGCTGGCGCCGGCCGGATCGCCACCGCTGTCTTGATGATGGGCGCCGGAGGATCCACCACGGAGATCACCACGGTGGAGGTCACCGCTGCCGGCATTCTGCGGATGCCACGCCTCTTGGGTGACGGCACCATCACCGCCGCGTGCATGACGGACGCCGACGTCGACCTGGTCCTCCAGTTGTTCGACCGGGCCGAACAGGTCGACCACCCGATTCCGGCCTCCGACGTCGACGAGCCTTGGGCCGTCGACATGGACAGGTCCGGCGGGCTGATACCGCCCGTGGCGATGGATGAGCCTGTCGACCTTCTGGAGGCTAAGAACAATCCTGACCACGAGAAAGACGACACAGAACCGGCCATCCTGGCGGCGACCGTGCACCATCCGGACCAGGATCGATTGACCAAGGTGATGAGCGTGGACCCGGCCCTAGATAGCGACCTGGCGGAATGGCTTCAGGACAAGCCGCGCCGGCCCCGGATCGCGATCCTGGGGAATGCGAAAGTTACCGCTACCGGGGAGACCCCGAAGCGTTTGGCGTGGTTCACCGAGGTGGCGGTCTACCTCGCCTTGCATCGAGGGGGCGTCTCGCTCGACAAGTTCACCGTCGACCTGTGGCCGGCCGAGGGGCGCCCCGGCGAAGCTCGCCAAATCGCCCGGAGCACCCGCAATGAAACCGTCAGCAAGATCCGCCGCTGGCTGGGGACCGATCCGGTGACCGGCGAGTTGTATGTGCCGTTGTCGACCGACGGCACATACAAACTTGAGGATCGTTTGCTCGACGTCGAGCTGATGCAACGGTTACGCAAACGAGGCGACGCACGAGTGAAGGCTGGGGACCGGTCGGCGGTCGAGGACTATGAGGCGGCGCTGAAACTGGTCCGCGGTCGACCACTTCCGGAATCCACACGGGTCTTGCCAACCGTGCCGCGCATCGGCACCGGTTGGGGCTGGCTATGCAACGAAAACCGAGGGGAAGATCTCCTGATGCCCGGCTGGGCCGTCGACGTCGCCCACCGAGCCGTCCAAGCCGCCCTAAGCCTCAACGATCCGGAGAAAGCCCGGTGGGCTGCAGATCTCGGTCACGAGGTAGATCCTTACTCCGATGTCCCGCTCACCGATCTGATGATCATCGCGGCCGCCGCCGGTGATATGGCCACCGCGAATCGGCATGCCTGGGAAGTGGTTTGGGCCTACGACAAGGACAACGCCGAGGCACTGCCAGAGCACACCTACAGCATCATCAGCCGAGTCTTCCCCGACGGTCTGCTTGCGGTGAGTCGATGACCGACCTTGCTGAAACCGCAACGCCCCGCTCCGTCGCCGGCTCGGTTTGGTCCTGCGCGGCCTTGCTGCTCGTCTGAGCTGCCCGTTTATGCGCCCCAATTTCTCGTCGTAGAACCGGTCACCTCCGGCACCATTTCGCCATGACCGCCACCGCCAAGGAGACGTTGATGACCATCCGCCAGGCCACTCGGGATCAATCAGTGGCCGCGGCGGTCATGGCGGAGGTAGCCGAAATTTGGGAATTGCTCGTTGATCCCGATGGTCGACCACTGGCCCCCACTGCCCCGGCCTATGTCGAGGGAATCGCACCGGCTGCGGCCTGTTACCTACTGCCGCTGTGGGCCAGGGAGCAAAGCCGCACCGGAGTGCCGTTGTGGTGGATTTGGCCTGACGGTAGCTGGGGCGCCGGCCCATCCCGCCGCGACGAGCTGCTCCTGGGCGCCGCGCTTGGCCTGGCCGCCCTCGAACACCACTCCCCGCCGTGGACCGGTCGGACGTTGACCGTTGTCCCAGACGGTGCGGGCACCCCCGCCAAACGAGCACGGATCGACGATCGCCGACCGGCGATCCTGCAAGGCGTCGAACAGGCTCGGATAGAAGTTCGCGATTACGACGATCTGGATCCGGCGACCTCGTCTCGGCCGACTGCCGTCGACGCGCTGACCCTGGCCGCAGCGTGCTACCTCCTCCCTGAGGTCATGCGAGAGATGGGAGCCTCAGAGGTTCCGAACTTATGGGCGTGGCCAACGAAAGCCTGGATCCACCATGACGACCGTGCCGCCGAGCTGATGACCGGAGTTGCGCTGGCTTTGGCTGCCGTCGAGTTGATCGTTGCCGGCCCGGTAAGTCACCCGCGATCCCTTGCGGTCATCGCCGGCGGAGCTTTGAATTCCACCAAGAGCCCGCCGGAAAGGGGTTGAACAGTGACGACAACCCCGAACCTCGCCAATTTGCGGATCGACCGTAGTCAGCGACGGAAGTTGCGCTACGGCGACCGCGCGGATCACGGCCAGCAGCGACACCGCCAAGTTTTCGATCGGGCTCTACCCGGACGGGAATCTCGGGCAGCCCCACTGATGTGCAGATAGGGCGGCAAACTTGGATTCTCTGCCCACCAGCTCGGCCCCGCACGCTCTTGGCGTAGGGCGTCCTGGTGATGGCGCTCATTGAGATTTCCCGGACCCGCTCGGATGGACGACATCCTTTCCCATCCGACTCGAACATGATCTGCGATGACCCACCCACCCGATGCACCGCTTAGAGGACAGCCAGCGGAGTGGCTTGGTGCAACGTCGGCGCAGGCGTGGAGATGGCAACGTGGTTGGCCGTCGCTTCCCGCGAGAATTCCCACAACAGGACTTGTGGATCTTCCGAGAAGTGGTTAAGTTGATGAGATGAGCACCGAGCAGGCACGGAAAGTGGGCTATGCGCGTGTTGAGCGGCGAACCACTGACGAAGACCGGGAACGGGCCTACCTGACCGACATGGGGTGCACAGCCGGCGTCTTTGTCGACGACCTGGACGGCGAGGCCCGGACGGGCGTCCTTCAGGCACTTGCGGTCACTCAGCCCGGTGATGTGATGGTCGCCCGCAATCTCTTTCGACTTGCCCCGACTTTCTCGCGCGCCCAGGAGCTGGTCGATGCCCTCCTCGCTGGGCGGGCCGGGCTGATGTTGGGGGCGACGATCTACACATCGGAGGAACTGCCGGCACTTAGCGCCAGCATGGGAATGTCAGCGGACTTCGAACAACATCGCGCGAGCATTCGCGTACGTCGCGGCGTCCGTCGAGCCAAGGCTGAAGGTGGTGGGCGGGCGGCGAAACTCAGCGAGGCGCAGCAGCGCGCTCTCGTTGAGAGTTACCTAAGGGGTAGGCACACAGTCGCTGAGCTCGCGGCCGTGTACCGGATTGGGAAATCAACCGCGTACAGGATCATCGAGCAAGCAGATCCCGTCGCAGAGCCGGCGCCGGTTCACACAACACCGGACCCGGATCTGCGAACTACCTCGGCTCCATCATCTTCCGCTGCGGTTCCGAAGATCGAAGT
>JBBQFE010000227.1:0-5451 GCA_038321605.1 Mycobacteriales bacterium
TCGATTCCGCTGCGCGACAGATCGCGGTCGGCCACCAGGCACACCACGCCGCCGTCGAGCAGATGCCGCTTGAGGACGGTCATCGGAGCCTCGGGGCCGCCGGTCAGCGCCAGCACCTGCATCCCGAGGCTCTCCCGGAACTCCACGAATTTGTCGAACAGCGACTCGGGTTTGAGCCGCTCCGCGACGGTGACGAAGGGGTACCCCCGGTTCACCAGCCAGAGACCCGCGACGTCCCAGTTCCCACTGTGCGGCAGTGCGATGATCGCGCCCTTGCCCGCGGCCACTGCGGCGTCCAGGTGTTCGGTTCCTTCGGTGAGCGCCCGTGCCACGGTGTGTGCGACATCCATCGCGGGCAGGCGGAACGTCTCCAGCCAGTACCTGGCGTAGGACCGCATGCCTGCCCTGACCACCGCCTCGAGGTCCGCAGCGTGGTGATCGGCGGGCAGTACCCGCACGAGATTGCGCCGGAGCTGCTTCACCGAACGGCCGTCGCGACGGTAGGCAACGTCTGCCGCGCGTGCGAAGACGGCCTCTGCCACCGGCTCGGGCAGCGTCCGGACCGTCCGCCACGCCGCCGCATAGCCAACATCGATGCCTCGTTCGGACAGCGCCGACAGCAGGGCCGTCATCCTGCGGCTTCTCCTGCCCGCGCCTGCGTCCGCACCGTTGCGAAACGTTGGGCGACGGTGACCGCGGAAGCGGCGACCAGCAACCATAGGGCGATGGCCTGGGCGTAGGGAACGTGGAAGGGCCAGCCGGTGAGGCCGGTGCCGACCAGCACGATGATCAGCCGCTCGGTCCGTTCGGCGACGCCGACGTTGGCGGTCATACCCATCCCTTCGGCACGGGCCTTGATGTAGGAGGTCAGCGAACCGAGCACCAGACACAGCAGGCTGGCCGCGAGCAGCTGCGGGTGATCGTGAAGGGCGAACCACCAGGCCAGGCTGGCGAACACCGCCGAATCGGCGATCCGGTCGCAACTGGAGTCCAGTACGGCGCCGAACCTGGTCGTCAGCCCACCGGCGCGCGCCACCGCCCCATCGACCATGTCCAACATGACGAAGGCCCACACCAGCAGGGTTCCGGTGAAGAAGCGACCCTGACTGAAGAAGATCAGGGCAGACGCGGTGGCGCCAACGGTGCCGAGCACGGTGATCGCGTCGGGTGTCACGCCCGCCCGGGCCAGCGAACGCCCCAAGGGAGCGATGAGCTTGGACAGGGGCGCACGCAACCAGTTCAGCACCGTTCAACGATACCGAGGACCGGCCCGCTCACCTGCCATCCGCCCGACGTCGGCGTTCCAGCTGCTTACTCAGCAGTAACTTGCCGGACACCGGCTCGTTCTACGGGTAACAGTCGCGTCCACGGAAAGGCTCCGCACCGTGTCCGATAACGCCGCAGAACCGCCCCGCAACTCTGGATCCGACGCGCCCTCGCGTCTCGGCACGGAGCCTGCGGCGGGTCCATCAGGGCTGCGGTCGACGGTGGCCGCCTCGACCACAGGCCGGCATGCGGCGCAGCGCGAGGCCCGACCCGGCCCGGACGTCGGCTCGTGGGCGCCGCGGACCGCCCTGGCACTTGCTGTCGCCGTCGGCCTCGGTCTGGTGGCGACCGCGAGTAGCGCCAGCACCTCCGGCAGCCGTCATCCAGGGCCGGCGGTGCCCGGAGGCTCGATCGAGTCGGGAGTCAGCGACCTGTCGCGCGGGGCGCCGAAGGGCGCGAAGGTCCTCGGCGCGACCCCGGTTCACGCCGCGAAACCCGCTGCCGCGACCCCTGCGGTCGTATCGGGTCTGGCTGCCAACGGCATACCGACCGTAGCCCTAAATGCCTATCGGGCAGCTGCGGCGCGGATGGCCTCGGCCGAGCCAGGCTGCGGTATCAGTTGGCCGCTGCTGGCTGGTATCGGACGGGTCGAGTCGAATCACGGACAGTACGGTGGTGCCGTACTGCTGGCGAACGGGACGTCCAGCAAGCCGATCATCGGCCAGGCGCTGGACGGCGTCAGCTGGGACTACATAGCCGACACCGACGGTGGGCGACTCGACGGCGACCCCCGCCTCGACCATGCAGTCGGGCCGATGCAGTTCATTCCGTCCACCTGGACGAGCTACGGCGCGGACGCCGACGGCGACGGGGTCGCCAACCCGTTCGACATCAACGACGCCGCGTTGGGAGCCGCGCGCTACCTGTGCGCAGCTGGCGGTGACCTGCGCACGACCGGCGGTCAGCAACGGGCGGTGCTCGCGTACAACCATTCCGACGAGTACCTGGCGCTGGTGCTCGCCACCGCAGCCGCCTACGCCAACGGCGTCAGCGCGACCGGACCCATCACCGGGGTCACCACCGGCCAGCTGCCGCCGTTGAACACCTCGTTCATCCCGCCGGTCAACCCCGGGCCGCCGGCCGCCGTCGGTTCGGCCAACGGGGCTGCCGCCGCGCCCACTCGAACCGGTGCCCGATCCCCGCAGCCGACTGGGGGTCGTTCGGCGGCGCCCACCAGTTCGGCCAGTCCCACCCCGGGTCCGGGTTCCGGGTCAGGTGCCAGCTCGGGCGCGGGCGGAGGGAGCGGATCCACGCCGTCGCCGAATCCGACGCCGGCAGGTCCGACGGCACCCACCCTGCCGATCCCGTTGCCCAGCGTGCCAGCACTCACCGTGCCTACTGCGCCGAGCCTTCCCATGCCGGTGGTCAGCGCGGTGTGCACGATCACCGGCCTACTCGGCAACATCATTCCGGTTCCCTGCCCGTCGACCACGCGCTAGTCGCGCGGCAGTAGACCAAGCACCTCGATCTCCGGGACGGGCGGTAGCGCGGGCCGCCCATCTGATCGCGCTACGGTGACGAATGACTGTGTCCGTGCACTGCGGGTGCACACCTAGGCAAAGGCAGCTGAGATGAAACAGGGCGACACCGTGGCAGATTTCGAACTACCCGATCAGGACGGCCAGCCTCGCAGGCTGAGCACCCTGCTTGCCGAGGGCCCGGTCGTGCTGTTCTTCTACCCCGCGGCCATGACGGGCGGCTGCACGAAGGAGAGTTGCCATTTTCGTGACCTCGCAGCCGAATTCACCGCTGCCGGTGCGCAGCGGGTCGGCATCAGCACCGACTCGGTGGCCAAGCAGAAGCAGTTCTCGGACCTGCACACCTTCGACTACCCGCTGCTGTCGGATGAGTCGGGCGACGTGGCTCGCCAGTTCGGGGTCAAGCGCCGGTTCGGCCCGCTGCCGGTGAAGCGTCACACCTTCGTCATCGGCAAGGATTCCCGTTTGCTGGCCGAGATCTCCAGTGAGATGAACATGGATCTGCACGCCGACGAGGCTCTGAAAGTGCTTGCCTCGTGACACCCACCGCCGGGTAGGCGGCCCTGTAAGGCCGCGGGTAGACGTGAGTTGACGCTGACCGCTGAGCGAAGTTGACGCCCCCCAATGGCTCGCGTATGGTCCCTGTGAGGTCGATGTGTCGGGTTTATCCCGGACGAACCCGTCGTAACGCCAAAACACGACACCGACACGATGCCCATGACGCTCCAGCACGGACGCATTTTCTCGCGGGCACTAGCGCTGCCGATCGGTCTGCTGGCGGCTTCGCTGGCAGTGAGCGGCTGCGGCCAAAGCTCCACCCGTTCTACGGCGTCCTTCAGCTCATCCCAGTCGCCGAGCGCCACCTCCGATGCGACCACCACCTCCGGGACCGGGTCGCCGTCGTCCTCGGGTGGTGGGTATACGCCGCTTACCAAGCGGCAGCTGGCCGCGTTACTTCCCACCGCGGCATTGTTGCCGGGGTGGAAGGTGAGTCCCTCCAGCGATACACCGGACGACCCAGCCACGCTCAAGCAGGATGCCGAGTTGGCGGCCTGCGCCGGCGCCCCCAACAGCGATCCCCTGCAAGTCGCGCAGGCCTCAAGTCCGGATCTCAGCCTCGCCTCCGCCGACGGCAGCCAGGCGATCGCCGCACATGTCTCCAGCTTCAAGACAACCGCGGCCGTCGCGGCCGACGTCGCCGCGCTGAGGGACCCGCGCTACCCAGCCTGCTTCGAGAAGCAGCTGGCTGCGCACGGCGCGGAGCTCTTCGGTAGTGGGTTCACCTACGTCAGCTCCAACGTCGCGGTCACCCCGGGCACCACGGCCACCGTCGCGGGCAGCATCGACGCGGTCCTGAACCTGAAGACAGCCACCGGCAGACCCGCTGTCTTCGCCATAACCGAGGTCGCACTCGTCGGGCCAGGGGTCGAGGAGTCCGTGATGTTCATCGCCGCCGGAAAACCAGTGTCAGCCGCAGTTGGGGGCGCAGTCATCGCCTAAGCTCAAAGGAACCTCGCCGCCATCCCGGGCACCCAGGGCGCCTGATCGCAAAGCTGTCCTGGCTCGGTTCTGCTGACGAGCGCCGCCCACCGCGGCGCACCGGCCGCGTCGAGGCGTTAGGGCGCTACGCTACCGCCCATGGCTAATGGAGTGGTCAGTCCGATTCGCACGTTTCGCGTCCTGGCTGCGGCGTTGATGGGGGCGCTGGTGATCATCGCGATCGCGCTGTCGTTCGTGGTCGGCAACCACCGCTCCGATCGCAATGGCAACCCGGTGCCGACGCACGCGCCTGGAGCGTGGATGTACGTCGTGATCGTGGCACTCGGCTTAGTCGCGGCGACGCTGGCGCAGGTATTCGGTTACCGGATTCCTGCGCTTGATCCCGGGCTGCAGCCGGGCGAGGCACGGTCCACTGCGCTGCGGGTGTATCAGCAGAGCATGATCCTGCGCTTCGCCATGTGCGAGTCGGTGGCGATCGTGGCGATCGCGTTGCTGTTCGCTGGCAATTCCAATACCGTCCTGCCCTATCTGGTGGCCGCTGTGATCGCGGAACTGCTGATGGCCTACCACGTGTGGCCCAGCACGAGTCTGATCAGTCGCGTGCAGCAACGACTCGACCGCAACGGCGGCCAGTCGGATCTCGCCAACGCCCTGAACGGCACCGGGTAGCGGTAACGCCGAGCGCGCGTTCACAGCCGATGTGCGAGCATCGATGACATGGTGGAGGAGCGGCGCGTTCGGACCAGAACTCCGGAGTGGCAGGCGCTCGCCGAGCGCATCGACATCGCGATGGGTCTGACGGCACAGTTGAATGCGCGGCCGTTCGCCGACCTGACCTCCCGACGATCGGTCCTCACTGAATTGCTCGGCAAGCCGTTGCCCGAGTCGGTGCACGTGATGCCACCGTTCTACTGCACGTATGGCCTCGGCCTCGACATCGGCGGGCGAAGCTCCATTGGCGAAGACTACTGGCGTGACGATCGGTCACGGTTCCGTGGTCGGCGCAGGTGCGATCGTGGCGAAGGACGTACCTCCGCTATCAGTGGTCACCGGTACGAGCCATCTCGAAAGGCGTCCTCTTCGGTGAACAACCACCGCATCGTTGTTCACTGAAGGACACCCCCCGGGGCCTGACCGGTGCGCGCGC
>JBBQFE010000228.1:0-5440 GCA_038321605.1 Mycobacteriales bacterium
GTGTCGTGGTCGTACTGCGCCTGCACGAAATGGGACTGCCTTTGGGCGCACCTAGCGGCAACAGGCGGCCCTTCGGCTGCGACGTCTTCCCGGCGTTCATGGGGCAATGCGTGGCGCGATTACTTTGCCGACCATCTCCTCGTACGCCTCAGCGTCGACGCGGACGACTTGGTTGGGGTCGGCAAGCAACTTTGTGCTGAACACGACGACCAGTTGCCGATGCGGGACCACTTCGATCAGCTGGCCCCCGAACCCCACGGCGGCAAAGGCTGGATCCGAGCCCGCGCTGGTGACCCACCACTGGTAGCCGTAGTTCGGGCCGCCGAAGCCGGAGTGGGTGTCGACCTGCGCGGTGGTGGCGTCGTGTACCCATGCGGCGGGAACAACCTGCCGCCCCTTGATCCTGCCGCCGTCGAGGTACAACTGGCCCAGCTTGAGCATGTCGGACGGTGTCAGCTTCACGTACCCGGCGCCGAAGTTGATGCCTTGGTGGTCGAGCGGCCAGGCAAAACCGGCCTTGTCGTAGGCGGTTGCGCTGGCGGGGGCGAGGAGTGGCTGGGCGGCGGGGCGGGTCGCGATGCCCAGCGGGTCGAACAACTTTTCCCGGGCGTAGTCGATCAACGGACGGCCGGTGGCCCGGACCAGGATCGCCGCGAGCAGATGGGAGGTGGCCGAGGAGTAACCGAACTGACCCGTACCCGTGCTGCCCTCGCGCAGGATGGCGCTCACCCATTCGGTGGAGTCGATCCATGGACCGGTCGAGGCGTCCGGACCGTCCTTGTCGAGACCGGCGGTCATCGTCAGCAGCTGACGCAGAGTGATCGACCTCTCGGCCGGCGTCATGTCGGCCGCGTGCTGCGGGAGCAGCTGGACCAGGGTCTGGTCGACGCCCTTGATCAAGCCGTCAGCGATCGCGGTGCCGACCAAGGTCGACACGATGCTCTTGGTCACCGACGCCACGTTGTGGGTGTCGTTCGCTGTGGACTTGTCGTACCGCTGCACTATCGGCTTGCCGCAGACGCTCACCAGCAAGGCCCTGAAGTCGCGAAACTCGTCCGTGTGGCTGCCCGCGAACTCTGCCGTGACGTCTGCCGAGATCTTTGCTCCGACCGGTGTCCAGTCGCGCGCATCCTGCTGGCACCGGGACGCGGCGCTCGAGGTTGCTGGCGGCTGAACTGGAGAAGCCGCACAACCTGCGAGGGCGAGAACGCCGGCGGCAGCGGCCCCCAACCGGGTCACTCGAAAACCACGAGCGCACAGCCGCACCACTGCCATCACCCTCCTCTAGCGGGGGGACCCCCAGTCGGGACGAAATTCGGCATCGATGTCGGGCGACCCCGGCTATGGATCAGATGGTAGCCCCACCCCGTGTACCCGACCAGCGATGCTGCGATTTGCGGTTTCGCGCGTGGAGCGGGCGACGAGAATCGAACTCGCGTGTCCAGCTTGGGAGGTCTGTCGGCGCACGGCGGCCTTCGACGACCCCGGTGAGGACACCGGCAGCTGAACCCCGGGCACACCGATGGCCCCCGGACGAGGGTCGCCGCGAAGCCCGGGCCCGGACGGTGACGGCAGCGCGTGCGTGGTCAACCCGACTTTTGCCCCAAGGGGACGGGTGAGGTTGGCAGCAGGAGGAACTCACCGAACTTGCCATCGAGCCGGGACCCTGACCTGCTGGTTCGGATCGCCCTCGTATTGCTGGCGCCTCACCGAATTGTCCGAATCCTCAGCGTGAGGACGCGCGGCGCTGTTAGTGCGTGCATACGCGGCCGAGAAAGCCCTGCACGTAACCGGCGACGACGTCGAGGTGACTCTCGAGCAGGAAGTGCCCGCCATCGATCAGGTGGATCTCGGCACCGCGCAGATCACAGGCGAAGGCCTGCGCGCCGGCCGGCGCGAAGATCTCGTCATGGCAGCCCCAGACGGCTGACAGTGGCACCTGGGTGCGGCGGAAGTACTCGTGAACGGCGGGATACAGCTCGACATTGGTGGGGTAGTCACGAAGCAGGGTCAGCTGCACCTCGAGGTTGCCCGGTCGTTGGAGGGCGTGGAAGTCGTGCAGCCAGGTCTCGGGGTCGACGGCGCTCGGATCGGCCACGCCGTGGACGTACTGCCAGCGGATGCGGTCCAGAGTCAGTGACTCACGGATCGGTGCTTCGGTCGCAGGGTTCGGGGTGTCCACATAGGACCACAGCGGGTTCCAGAACGACGAAACGAGGCCGTCGGTGTAGGCGTTGCCGTTCTGACTGATGATGGCGGAGACCCGTTCGGGATGACGCAGGGCAAGCCGCCAGCCGACCGGCGCGCCGTAGTCCTGGACGTACATCGCGAACCGGTCGACCCCCACCTGAGCGAGCAGCGTCTCGGTGAGGTCGGTCAGGGTCTCGAAGGTGTAGTCGAACTCGGCGACGGTCGGGGAGTCCGACAGACCGAACCCGAGCAGGTCCGGAGCCATCACGTGCCACCGGTCGGCCAGTAGCGGGATGAGGCCGCGGAACATGTATGAGCTCGCGGGCGCGCCGTGCAGCAACAGCACCGTCGGATCGGTCGGGTTCCCCGCCTCGCGGTAGAAGATCTGGTGCCCGTCGACATCAGCGAAGCGGTGGTTGACCTGAACCATGAACAGCCTCCGTTGCGTGGGCGGCCGAGGCACGACCGTCGATAGCGGCGAGTCTCGGGCCGCTCGCGCCGAGACTGAATCGGTCAGATGACCACGCTCGTGCATCACATCCAGAGCTGGGGCGGCTGAGGGAAACGATCATCTGGGCCATCGCGTCGCCCTGGGCCGTTGGCGTGACAGTGGTGAGACTGGCCAGCCCGCGGCTCAGCTCCAACGCCAGCTGGGGGTCACCTCGCGCCGGTCTGCGGGATGCCCTCGACGCCCGAGACTCCGCACGGCCGCACGGTTCCGACGGTCATCTGACTGATGTTCGCCCCTGGCCGCGCGACGGAATCTAGATGTCATCACCCATGACGCCAATCGAGGAGCACCCTTCATGTCCAGTACCCGGATTCCTCTCAACTTTTTTGGAATGGGTTTCGGTCTCGCCGGCCTGGCGACCGCATGGCGGATCGCGGTCGACCTTGGCCTCGCCCCACATGGGGTCAGTGACACGCTGACCGGCATCGCGACGCTGGTCTGGGTGGCGGCCTGCGTGCTCTATCTGAGGTACGCCTTCACCACCCGGGGCGCTTTCACGCGCGACCTGAAGGACATGACCGCCGGCCCGTTCGCCTCGCTGGCACTGATCACCCCCGTGCTGCTGGTCGCCGACGGGCTCGCCCCCTACCAGCACGGCGTGGCCGCGGTCCTCATCGACGTGTTCGCGGTCGCCATCCTGCTTCTCGGCGGCTGGTTCACCGGATTCTGGATGCGCGGCGGTGTGGACCTCGACCGACTGCATCCGGGTTACTTCCTGCCGACCGTCGCTGGGGGACTCGTCGCGTCGGCCGGCGCCGCCGAGGTCGGCCAGCAGCTCCTGGCTCAGCTGATGTTGGGTGTCGGCCTGATCTGCTGGGTCATCGTTGGATCGATGATCCTCGGACGGTTGATCTTCCGGCCGCCACTGCCCGACGCCCTGGCCCCGACGATGGCCATCGAGGTCGCCCCGGCTGCGGTGGCCAGCATCGCCTACCTCTTCAGCACGGGCGGCCACGTCGATCGCTTCGCTGCGGCCCTGGCCGGCTACGGACTGCTGATGGTCGCCGCGCAGCTTCCGCTGCTGCCCCGCTACCTCCGCCTGAAGTTCAGCCTCGGCACCTGGGCCTTCACCTTCTCGTGGGCTGCGGTCGCCTCAACCGTGTTGTTCTGGATCGCCGCCGGGCATCCCGCCGGTGAGCGGGTCTACAGCTACCTCGTGCTGGCCGCGATCAGCCTGCTCGTCGGCGGGGTGGCGGCGCGTACTGTTCTCGCGGTTGCCCGGGGAGCCCTGCTCCCGGCCATACCGCGCGGACCGTCACGGGCCCCCACCCTTCCGGAGCCGATCGCACAGCCCACACCGGCGCTGGTCCCATGACCGGCGTCCAGGTCGCGCCCACACAGCACGAATACCAGCACGGCGCACGCACGAGAACGCTGCGGTCGTTCACCGCTACGGCGATCCCTTGCGGGTGATGCGCTTATCCGCAACCCGCCCTGCGCGGTGCCACACCCTGATCCGTGTCGAGGCCAGCAGCGTCAACCCGCTCAACACCTTCTCCCCCTCGTCAGCGGGCGGGGCCGCGTGCACGGCGACATCCTGCCGCTGGTCGTCGCTCTCGCCGGCGCCGGTGGGCTCACCCCCATCGTTGATCCCTGCACCGTCGCGCCGGACCTTCCCGTCCAGTCGCATCCAGCCCAATTCAGGAGACATCATGACCCCGACATCCACCCTCGTCGACCGTTACTTCGCCGCGGACCGCCGCCGCGACGCGGACGCCGTCGTCGGCCTGTTCACCGCCAACGCGGTCGTCATCGACGAGGGCAGGGCCCGCCGAGGGACCGCCGAGATCCGCGACTGGCAGGACCACGCCGCATCCGACTACAAGTACACGACCACCGTGCTCGACCGCGTCTTCGGCAGCGACTCCACCTGCGCCGTCACGGTCCGCCTCGACGGCAACTTTCCTGGCGGTACCGCGGACCTGACCTTCGACTTCGTCCTGGCAGATGGGCTGATCAGCGCCCTGACGATCGCACCATGAACACCATCAGCACAGGGCTCGTCACATCCTTCGGCCGGCCCGGAGACCCGACCTACACAGCCGCCACAAGAGCGTTCAACCTCACCGCCCGAGTCCAGCCGGCCGCCGCTACCATCGTGCACACGGTTCCCGAGGTCGTCGAAGCCGTGACCCAGGCCCGTCGCGCCGGAATGCCGGTCCGGGTCATCTCGAGCGGTCACGGAGCGACCGCGCAGCCACCTCCCGACGGCGCCATCCTCCTGAGAACCGAGATGGTGGGAGGTGTCCGCGTCAACGCCGCAGCTCGAACCGCGACCGTGCCCGCCGGAGCAACGTGGAGCGACGTCGTGACCGCCGCCGCCGCCCACGGCCTGGTTGCCGCCCATGGGTCATCCGGCACCGTAGGGGTGGTCGGGTACCTGTTACGCGGAGGCATCAGCTTCTACGGACGCCGACTCGGTTTGGCCGTCAACTCCTTGCGCTCGGTCACCCTGGTCCTCGCCGACGGCAGCGTCACCGTCGCAAGCGCCGACCACGATCCCGACCTGTTCTGGGCCTTACGCGGCGGTGGAGGCGGCTTCGGCATCGTCACCGGGGTCGAGATCGACCTGCACCCGATGAGCGCGATCATTACCGGCGCAACGATCTGGGACGCAACCGAGGCGGACGTCATCGTTCCTCTCTGGGCGCGGTGGACCCACGACGCACCCGCCGAAGTCTCCACCTCTCTGCGGCTGATGAACCTTCTTCCGATGCCCGGCGTCCCGGAACCTCTCAC
>JBBQFE010000229.1:0-5428 GCA_038321605.1 Mycobacteriales bacterium
TGCGCCGCCGCACGCCGGGCGAGACCGAACTGTCCGAGCCTCGGATCCTTGACTCCCCGGAGAGCGGTCAGGCGAGGTACCCCGCGACCGCGCTCGCGATTGACGACGGGGAGTTCGACGTTTTTTGGACCGTCGACCGACGCGAGGTTCTAGTGTCGACACGGGACGTTTTCGGAGGCCTCGAGCGCCGTACCTTGGCATCGCCGTGCGAGGGGCCCGAACGTTTGGCCGCTCTTGACTGCGCATTGGTGAGCGAGACAACGGCATGGCTGGCCGCGCTAACGGATCGCGGTCGCTTGGTGTTGGCCCGGTGGGACGTGCCGAGCGGCGAACACGATGGCTGGCGCGAGGTCCCGCTCCCCATCAACGGGGCCATTGCGATGACAGTAGTGACGCTCTCTGCGGGGGCCAGCATCATCGTGAGTGGCCCAACGGGCGACCTCGGAACAATAGATGCTTCGAACGCTTATGCGGGCACGGGTCATTGGCAGTCGCTAAACGTCCCATCGCCCGCCAATAACCTAGGCGGTCTCCTCGCTCTGTCGGCAAGCTCGCGGGCCGGCGTTGCCTGGCTCGTGGCGACGTCGCCGCACGCGCTCCACTTGGTGCGCCTGCAGAGGGCCGCGGAAGTAGCTGAAGCACTTGAAGCCTTCATCGTTACCTAGTACTACAACCGCACTTTGGGGGAGGCGCCCCGGGCGGCGTAGTGGAATCGGCGGGCGCGGGCTTGGTGTCGTCGTCGCCGGAATGACCAGTTCAGGGTCGCGTCTGGGCTGGCGGGGTGGTTCCAGATCAGCTTGCTGATGAGCCGGCGGACCTCGGGGACGGTGAGGGGGATGAGGTCTTCACCGGTGTCTGATGCGCCCCTTTTCCCGCGCTGGCGGCGCGGGTGACGGTCAGGAAGGCGTGCGCGAACATCGCCAGGGTCATATGTCGGTACCAGCCGTCGTAGCGGCGGACTTGGTAGTGGTCCAGGCCGACTTCTGTCTTGCCTGTCTGGAAAGTTTCCTCGATCGCCCAGCGCTTTCCGGCGACTGCGACCAGGGTCGTCAGGGTGGTTCGGGGTGGGGATGAGCACAGGTAGTAGGCGCAGTCGCTGGGGTCGGTCAGGCTGCGGCGGATCATCAGCCAGCCGGCTCTGGGCTGCTCGCCGGGCTGTCCTGGAAGGTGGACCGGGGTGCGGGCCCAGGAGTACATCCGTGGGCCTTTAGCGCCGTTGCCGGCGGAGATCTTCTTGAAGGCACGGGACGGGACGGTGGCGGCGAGCGTCTTCACCTGCAGCTGCTTTCGGCCACCGACCGCCTCGGCTGCACTGCCAGGTTCAGCATCGACCCAGACCCACTGGTTGTTGGCGACGCAGAGCACGTAGGACATGCCTCGGGACTGCAGGAACGTGCGCAGGCCAGGGTGCAGGCCATAGACCTCATCGCCGGTCACCCAGCTGGCTGGTACTCCGGCATCCAGCGCCCGGGTGAGCATCCGGATCGCCTGCTCAGGCTTGGTCGCGAACTCCGTGTCGTCGGGCACGGCGGCCTGCTCCCGCCGTGGCCGGTCCTGCGTCCATGCCTTCGGCAGGTACAGCTCACGGTCCAAAAATGTCCGACCGGCTGAGCTTGCGTAGCCCAGGAACACCCCGATCTAACAGTTCTCGATCCGGCCCGCGGTACCGGAGTGTTGGGCGCCAGCCAGGGTGAGGATGAACGCGTCATCGTGGTTGAGGACCTGGTGGCATGACGAAGGCCCCGTCCCGGGTTGGGATGGGGCCTTGATCGTCATGGCGTCGGTCTGATCTTCAGTCTGTCGCCGTGCTCTTCGCGATGGTGTCGCCGGTTCGGCGGAGCCGGCTCGGCTGGACTATTCGGCGGTGACTTCGGTGACGGCGGCGCGGGCTGCGGACTCATCGACGATGGTCTTGTTCGCGGCGAACGTCGCGATGAGGGCCTGTAGGGCGAGGTTGTTGACGGCGCGGGGTAGCCCGCGACTGGTCTGGTGGATCAGGCTGCTCGCGTCGTCGCTGAACAGGGGGTCGCTTCGGCCCGCGAGTTTGAGGTGATGGCTGAGGTACTCCTTGGTCTCGGGTTCGGTCATGCCGGGCAGGGCGTAGCGGAGCATGATCCGCTGGTCCAGAGCGGCGAAGCTCCCGAGCTTGATCCGGCGCCGCAGGGTGGGCTGTCCCAGGAGCAGTCCGGCGAACGGGGCGACGCTGTCCATTTCACTGTTGGTCAAGAGCCGGAGTTCTTCGAGCTGGTCGGCGGACAGTAGGTGGGCTTCGTCGACGGCGACGATGACGGCGCGGCCGCGTTCGTTCTTCTCGGCCGCGAGGTGGTCCATGGTCTGGGCGATCAGGCTGCTGGTGTGGAAGCGGGGAACGCCGCCGAGGCCGCTGACGAGCGCGCTGTAGAGGCCGCGGGCTCCGATGGCGGGGTTGGGGAGGTAGATGACGGTGTGCCGGGACGCGTCGAGTTCGGCCAGGGCAGCCCGCAGGGCGACGGTCTTGCCGGCGCCGACCTCGCCGGTGATGACGCCCAGGCCGTTCTCACTGATGCACCAGCGGATCCGGGCGACGGCCTCGAGGTGGCCGGCGTGCCGGTGCAGCATCGAGGGGGCCAGGTCGCGGCGGAACGGGGTTCGGGTGAACCCGAAGTAGGAAGCAAGGTCAAGGCTCATCAGAACTTCTCCAGAGCGGTCGGGGCAGTCGGGTCGGTCGAGTCGCGGGTATCAGGGGTGGCGAGGGCGAGCAGGTCGGTGTCGTAGCCGAACCCGCCGGCATCGGTTGGCGGGCGAGTAGGCAGGCCAGCAGGTGTGGTCGGGCTGGTTGGGCTGGGGTTGAGGTGCGCGTAGTGGAGTCGCTGCCCGAGGGCTTGGGTGTGTCGGGTCTGGATCAGGCGCAGGTAGTCGATCCCGGTCGGCACCACCACAGGTGGGCTGTCGCTGGCGGCTTTGGGGTGGACGTGCTGGCCGATCCGGAACGGGATGGCCTTGCCGACCTGGCGGTCGTGGTGACGGACGTCGATGTCGGTCAGGTCGAACGGGTCGAAGACGAGCTCGACTCGGTAGCCGGCCAAGGCCGGGTCGACCTCGTACTGGTTGCCCTGAAGGCTCACGGTCGCGGTCTTGGTCACGGTCCGCCACTCACTCCAGCGGAACGCCTCATTCAGCAGCACTGCCGGGACCGGGTCTGGTGGGCCGGCAGCCAGGAAGCGGGCCAGCGGTGTCATGTCGGTCTCGGAGTGGATCCGCTGGTGGTAGACCTGCTCGACCCACGCGCTGAACAAGCTGTTCAGCTCCGCCAAGCTCGCGACCTCACTACCGATGCTCCCGATGCTGACCTGCGGTGCGGCTAGATCGCCTGCAGGGTAGGGGATGTCGGTGATCTCGACGAGGAACTGGTCACGGACGGTCCTGAAGAACCGTTCGATCTTCCCCCGCCCGGCGGGCCGTCCGGGTTGGCTGTGGGTCAGCCGGATTCCCAGGACCGCGCAGGCCCGTCTGAGGCCGGCGTCGATGAACATCGCGCCGTTGTCGACGTAGCACTGCGAGGGTCTGCCGCGGGCCGACAGCGCGACCTGCAGCGTCTCGCGGAGAGCGACGGCGTTCTCGGCATAGCCCCAGCGGGCGGCGACGACCGCGCGGGAGTGGTCGTCCAGGAACGCGATCAGAATCGCCTTCCGGCCCGCGACCTGTGGGCCGTGCAGGGCGTCACCGACCCACCGGGCGTTCGGGCGCTCCGCCTCGAACCGGCCGAATACCGCCAACGGAGCGCCATCGGGCCGGGTCCGGGTCAGACCCGCGGCGGCGAAGTGCCGCTGCAAGGTCCGCGCCGACGGCGCATACCCGCCCTGCGCGGCAAGGACAGCAGCGACCTGCGCTGCCGTCCGGTCCGGTGCCTCGGTCTTCAACGCGACCGCGAGCTCCAAGATCTGCGGCGGGGTGCCAGGCAGGACCCTGCGGGGGGTCGGGACCAGCGCCGCGAACCCACCCTTGCGGTAGTCCCGGATCCAGCGGTCCAACGTTGCGCGGGAGACCCGGACCGGCGGCCCGAACGGACCCGCGTGGCTCTGGCCCGCGACCTCCCGGACCAGGCGACCGCGCTGCTTGGTGCTCAGCTGATCGTTCACAGCCTCGGTAATCAGCCGATACCGGAACAGCCCCACCTCTTGTGCCCGGACCCTACGGGTCTGCAACTCCTGCGCTTCCTGATTCATGACCTGCCTCTGCTCCCGGCCCGCTGTTGCAGGCCCTCGCCGACAGCCCATCGCCTTACCGGGCATCCGCCCAGAGCGAACTGGTGTTGCGACCCAAGGCCCCGCCGACCGGCAGGTCCGGACCCGCCGGAGCCAGCAGACGACCTCCGGTCACGACCGCAGCCAACCGCCACGGCGAACACGACCCACCCAGCTCCCGGGCCACCGAGGCAGCCAGCACCCCAAGCAGCTCCACCACCGCCCCGACCGGACCCGCCGTAACAGCAGGCGCAGCGAACGCGGTCCCGAGCCCGGCAGCGGCGGCGGCCAACACCGCCAACACCCGGTCGGCGACCGTGACGATCCGGCGCAGCCAGTCCCGGACCGTCGACTCCGCAACACCCACGTCCCGGGCGATCGGCCGATGCCCCAGGCCGCTGGCCTTGGCCAGCAGTGCAGCACCGATCACCGTCACCGCGTCCGCCCGACGCAACAGCACACTCGCCGGCAGCAGCACCTGCGTTCCTTTGCAACCCCGACAGCGGGCTCGCCGAGGATGAACCCGCCCCAGCCCCCGGACAACCCGTTCCCGAGCCCAACCCCACGGCCCAAGGACCGCCCCGCAGCCCGCTGCCGGACACCGCAGGTGCCCCGCCAGCAAGTCGTTCTCGACCACAACAGCGTCCAGCCCTACCGTCAACACCGGGTGCCTCCAAGCACCAAGACGGCCCTTCCGTGTCCGACAAGACATGCGGGAGGGCCGTCGCCAACTTCACGACATCCTCACCCTGGCGTCGCACACCAACCACAGCAAGAACCACGGCCACCTGCCGCTCATCTCAACTCACGATGACGCCGTCATCCTCACGAAGCCTGGCGGTCAACAAGCTCGCCGCCGACACTCTCGATAGGAACTGACATGAACGACCTTCAGATCCACGACCGCATCAAGGAAGACTTCGCCGACCTCACCCTCAATCAGCCCATCGCTACGGTCATGTCCCGTGGCCGACAACTGGTCCAACGCCGACGGCGCCTTCCGATGCTTGGTGTACTCACCATCGGCACCTTTGCAGCAGTGATCACCGTCCAAGCCTCGGCACACCAAAGCACAGCCTTCGCAGCCTGGACCAGCCACGCGCAGACAACAGACTCCCGCACGGCAGCCGCCATCGACCACAGTTGCCGCGCTCAGGCGAATATCCCCGCCGCAATGCCCCTGCGCGTGCTGGACCGCCGCGGCA
>JBBQFE010000230.1:0-5427 GCA_038321605.1 Mycobacteriales bacterium
CTCGTACTACGTCGGCCAGACGCTCGGGCCCAACGGCGGCGACGTGATGCTCTAGGCCGCTCGGCCAGCGCGCGCGGCACCTGTTGCACCATTGCGCAGCCCAGTGCTGAGGTCTACCGTTCGGGCCGTCAGCGGGTCGGAAGATTCTCGACAGGGGTGCGTTCAGATGGCGTTGCGTCGGATTCGAATCTCAGCACTGGTAGCCGTCCTGGCGGCGATGTTCGCGCCCGCGGTGCTGGGAGCAGCACCCACGGCAGCAGCTGCGCCGACCGCCACCGCTGCCGCCACCGCCACCGCTACCGGAGCCGCGGCTTACCAGGGGCCGGCATCGTTCGTCCCGCTGCGGTCGGCGGCCAAGGGCGCCGCCTTGCACACCGGAGCGAGCGCGGCACCCTTTGACACCGCGCTGTCCAATCTCGACTACAACGGCGGGCCCCTGATGCCCACTAACACCGACTACATCGTGTTCTGGAGCCCGAAGGGCCTCGGTGCCTACGGTCCCGGCGCGCCGCCGCAGTACACGACCGGCCTGCAGCAGTACTTCACCGACCTGGCGCACGACAGCGGTGGGCGGCAGAACGTCGACTCGGTGGCCACCCAGTACAACGATCTGACAGGCGCCTCGGCGCGCTACGCAGTCACCTTCGGCGGGGCGTTGCTGGATACCGATCCGTATCCGGCGAGCCTGTGCCCGGTGAACGCCCCGGTCACCCACTGTCTGACGGACGACCAGATCCAGCACGAGCTGGAGAAGGTGGCGTCGGCCCACCACCTCAAGCGCGATTTCAGCCACGAATTCTTTCTGATGACACCACCGCACGTCGAGAACTGCTTCAGCGGTAATGCCAGTGACAACCCGCCGTTCGCGGGGTGTTCTGCCGGCGAGGTCCCCTCGACGTTGGCGTTCTACTGCGCCTACCACCAGAACACCAGCATTGCTCCGATGTTGCTGTACTCCAATGACCCCTACGTCGTCGGCAACCCCGGGTGCGATGACGGCAACCACCCCAACGGCCCATCGGACGGAGCACTCGTCGGTGGCCTGTCGCACGAGCACAATGAGTCGATCACCGACCCGATGCCCAACGACGCCTGGACGAATGGTGCCGGGCCGAATCACGGCCTGGAGAACGGCGACCAGTGTGACGGTCAGATGGGCACCCCGCTGGGTGCAGCGCCCAACGGGGCCAGCTACAACCAGGTGATCAACGGCCACTTCTACTGGTACCAGGAGGAGTGGAGCAACCAGGGTCACACCTGCCTGCAACGGCTACCGGTGTCCGAGCGCAAGCCGAAGGCCACCTTCACCGTCTCGGCCGGCAGCGGCCTGACGTTGAACTTCGATGCAACCGGGTCCAGCGCCTCCGGTGGTGTCGCGCACTACATCTGGCAGTTCAACGACGCCTTCGGAACGGACACGGTAGAGCAGACGACGCCGAAGATCAGCCACACCTTTCCCGCCGCCGGGGCGTACTCGATCGGTCTTACCGTCGCTGGAGCGGACGGGGTTTCGACCGGCGCCGGCGGTATCGCGCGGACCGGCCATGCCGGCTTCACGCCCGGGTTCACGGTGTCGACAGCTCGCCCGGTCAAGGGCCAGCAGGTCAAGTTCGCCGCGATCACGTCGGTGAGCAACCAGCCGGTGATCACCTATCACTGGGAGTTCGGAGACGGCACGATCGCCTCGACCGGGCAGGCCACCCACACGTACCTGAAGGCTGGCACCTACACGGTGAAACTGGTGATGTTCAGCGGCACCGGATCTGCGTTCCCGGGAGCAGGCGCGGGGCCCGTCTCCACCCGGCAGCTGACGGTTCACTGATCAGGAGTGCTGCCTGGCTCAGATCAGGCCGCCATTGGCGAAGATGGTCTGCCCGTTGATCCAGCGACCGGGGCCGGCGAGGAAGGCGACGGTTTCGGCGATGTCGTCCGGGCTGCCGAGGCGCTCGAGTGGCGCGGCCTTGGCCAGGGTGTCGATGGTCGACTGGTCCTTGCCGTCGAGGAACAACGCGGTTGCGGTTGGGCCCGGAGCGACCGCGTTGACGGTGATGTCCCGCCCACGCAACTCGCGGGCCAGGATCAGGGTCATGCCCTCGACGGCGGCCTTGCTGGCGACGTACGCGCCATAGCCGGGAAAGCTCGTGCGAGTCACCGAGGTCGAGAAGTTGATGATGGCGCCGCCGTCGCGAAGTCGGTGTGCGCCTTGCTGGCAAACGACAAAGGTGCCGCGAACGTTGGTGCGGATCACCCGGTCGAAAGCGTCGAGGTCGAGATCGGCGAGCGGAGACAGCACCATGATGCCGGCAGTGTTCACCACGACGTCGATGCCGCCGAAGGTGCTCTCGACGGTGTCGAAGGCACCGATCATGGCGTCCCGGTCGGCGATATCTCCGCTGACGCTGATCGCGCGCCCACCGGCGGAGATGATCGCCGCGACGGTCTGGTCGGCCCGGGCCTTGTTGCCCGAGTAATGCACGGCGACGTCCTGCCCGTCGGCAGCCAGGCGTTGGGCGACGGCTCTGCCGATTCCGCCGGAACCGCCGGTGACGAGGGCGACGCGAGTAGTGGTGCCGGTCATGATCTCTTGCCTTTCGTGGGGTTATTCGAGGTGGGTGGCGTGGCGACGCGGCCCAGCCAGTCCCGGAACAGGTTCGCTTCGTTGTCGCTGAAACCGGCTGGGGCGGCCTCCTGGAAGGAGCTGAGCAGGGTACTGGCGGCTGCGATCCTCGCCCTACCGGGCCTTGCGGCCGTGTCGGTGGAGCTGACCACGGCGGCGTGCACGGCGTCACGTACGAGCAGCGAGAATGCCGCGTCGGGATACAGGGTCGGCCGCGTGATCAACGCCAGCGCGACACCGGTGTTGGCGGCCATGATCATGCGGCCTGCCGTCTCCGCTGGCAGCAGCAGTCGACCCTGATCCGCCAGCCGGTGGAGAACGTCCAGCAGCAGTCGTAGCGTTTCCTCCGCTGCCTGTGGAACGACGCTCAGCGTGGGCGAGAAGAACATCCGGTAGAAGTTCGGATGCGCAATGGCGAACGCGACGTGGGTGTCCCAACCCGATCGCAGATCGTCCAGTGGATCCTTCGATTTCAGCGCGGCCTGCTTGGCGTCGGTGTACTGCCTGAAGCCGTAGTCCACCACCGCGGCCAGCAGGGTGTCCTTGTCTCCGAACTGACGGTAGATCACGGCCTGCTGCACGCCGGCCGCCTCGCTCACCGCCCGGGTCGACACGTCGCCGGTCGTCGACCTCGAGAGCAGGTCCGCCGCCGCTTCGATGATCTGTGACTTCAGGTCCATGTAGTCAACGATAACAGATATATGTTGTCACCGATAACAGAGTCAGACGGTCACCGACCCTCGGACGGACCGGGGTGGGGCCGCCCTACAGCGACATGCGCTTGTAGGTCCAGGTGGCGTAGAGCTGCAGCTGGTCGGCGAAATGCGGACTGCGCGGGTCACCGGACTGCCCGGGCGCCACCACGTTCTCGCCGTGGAGAGCGCCGGGGTCGAGGGCGACGATCTGGTTGTAGGTGCCGCGGTTCATCCACGGTGTGTCGGCGACGCTGCCGGCACCGAGCGGCGCCCAGTTGATCGCAACGTCGGGGGTCAGCCAGCGTGACTGATCGGTGGTCGCGAATCGGATGCTGAGGTCGGCCAGTGCATCGCGAAGCGCGTTGACCACCACCGCGCGGACAGGTCGTCCGTTCAGGTAGTCCGTGTTCAGCGCCAGGGCGGCGTGCGGGCCGGACAGTATGCGGTCGACGATATTGGCAGTGGTGTTCTCATCGCTGCCGCCCACGCGATAGGGGTCTCCGAATACCGGAACCACCGTGGCATCTACGAGCTGGGTGTACCAGGCAGCGAAGATCGTCAGCGCCGGATCATCGTAGGTGCCGTCACCATTGGCGTCGATCCGGCTCTGATCCCAGGTGCGCAACGTCTGCAGTGCAGCGTTGAGGTCGGGGTCCCGGCTCGCGCCGACAGCGCCCAGCAGCCGTGGCAGCAGGGCCTGCACGACAACGGCCGAGTCGTCGCCGGCCGGTGTCTCCGCCGTCTGCCCGGTGGTGCGAACGATCTGCTCCAAGGTCGCCATGGTGGCGGTGTGCGGTGCCATCCGGTTCAGCTGGCGTTGGATGACCTGCACCCGCTGGACGGGCCCCCACTGCCAGAATCCATCGCTGGAGTTGGACCAATCCGCGCGCGGCTTGTTGTTCCAGTTCGCCAACCAGCCCTGCGGAGGATCGACCACCAGTGGCATCGCTGACCGGGGAAGCAACCCGCGCCACTCATCGCTGCCGTCGCCGGGATGGGGCAAGAAAGGGTTGTCACCGACCGCACGAACGGGCACCGGGCCGACGTGGGCGTACGCGATGTGCCCCGCCGTATCGGCGTAGGTGAGGTTCAGGCTGGCGGCGATGCCGCGGCCGGCGCTGAGGAATTCAGCCAGCGTCCGGGCCTGGTCGATGCCGAGAAATCCGCGCAGGGTGTCGCTGACGCGTCCACGGGTCGCGTCGCGCAGTGTGTAGGCGGCCGAGCCCTGCTGGCCGAGCACCGGGCCGTGCACCGACTCGCACGCGTCGATCGCTACGGCGGGCGCGCCGGCGACGGCGATGGATTGCCGATGACAGTCCAGCGATCGCCAACTACCTCGGAAGAAGTACTGGCCGGGATGCGCGGCGGGGTCGAGTTGTTCGACGTACCAGTCCTGGTTGTCGTCGCCCCCGCTGGTCACGGTCCACGAGAAGTTGTTACCGACGCCGATCTGCACCCCGGGCGTGCCGGCCAGGACCACGCCGGTGACGTCGTAGCCGGCGCCGTGCAGGCCCACCTCCAGAAAACCCTGGGGCAGGCTGTAGCCGATCTGCGGGCCGCCCATCAGCAGCGGATGCCCGCCACGGGTCAGCCGTCCGGACAGGGCGATGGCATTGGAGTGCCCGATCGAGTCCAGCCCGAGTCGGTGCATCGACGCATGCGCCGCCCGCAACAATGCCTCGGCCGGTGCGGGCATATCGGCTGCCGCCGAGTTCTTCGGTCCCGTCGTGCTGGCGGCGGTCGCAGGCCTGGTGCCACCGATGGTTGTCGGCGCACTCGGGTCCTGCGACCAGTGTGAATCGGCGAACGCGGCATCGGCCGCGGCTGGTCCGAGCCGGGTTGTGAGGTCGGCCAGCACGCCGGCGTTGGCAAGTTCGTCCGCGCCGGTCGTACCGACCTGCATGATCGACAGCATGGATGCCGCCACCACGTCCTCGGCGGTCCACCTCAGTGGCGTCTGCTGCACGCTGGCGTACTCCAGCGGAAGCGCACCGCTGCTGCCCGCACGCGCGATCCAGGCGTTGAAGCCGGCCGCGAACGCCTCGACCGCTGTGCGGGTGGCCGGATCCAGAGCGAGCACCTGATCATGAAGTCCGGACTGGCCGCCGGTGTACA
>JBBQFE010000231.1:0-5425 GCA_038321605.1 Mycobacteriales bacterium
TGGCCGCCAGGAAGGTGGCCGAGGACAGCGCCGGGAAGACCGCGTGTAGCAGTACCGAGAATTCGCCAGGGTGCCGCTTGCGCATGAACACCGGCAGCGCGATGTTGGTGACGATGAAGATCGGCAGGATGCCCAGCGAGGACAGGTAACCCAGGTTGCCGAATGCCGCCATGGGTCCCCAGCCGACGCCGGCGATCAGGCCCACCACGAGGGTTCCGACCGAGTACGTGACGATGGCGACGTGTGGCGTGTTGTGCCGCGGGTGGGTGCGTCCGAGGGCCTTGGGCAGCAGCCCATCGCGGCCCAGCGAGTACAGCACCCGGAAGTTCGCGGTGTGGATCGCGAGCACCACCGCTACCAGTGCTGAGATCGCGGCAAGGTCGACGAGGTCGCCGTACCAGGAGCCGATGTAGCGCAACGCAAGATCGTGCAGCGGGGCCGACGAGGAGGCCAGCTGGTCCATGTGATTCGCGCCGAAGCCCACGATGATCGAGTACATCGCGAACGTGAACCAGGCACCGGTGAGCAGCACCGACCCGACCAGCGCGATCGGCAGGTTGCGGCGCGGGTTGCGTACCTCTTCGGCAACCGTCGAGCACGATTCGAAGCCGAAGAACGCCAGCACGATGAAGACGAAAGCCTGGCCGAGTCCGCCGGCGCCGTGTGAGGAGTGGGACGGGGTGAAGGCCTGCGGAACCTGGCCGTGATCGCCGCCCTTGAACACGATCAGCAGCAGCAGGATGGCGACGACGACGACCTCGGCGATGAGAAAGACGATGCTGAACTGCATCGAGGTGTGCACCGAGTACCAGGCCAGCGCGCCCACCGCCACGACGATGAACATCATCAGGATCCACCAGGGGATCCCGATCCCGAAGTCCGCCTTGAGGGTGTCGCGAACGAAGCCGCCGAAGAGGTTGGTGTTGAGCGGGCTCTGCAGGGCGTAGGCGAACATCAGCAGCATGCCGGCCACGAAGCCGGCCCGTCGACCCAGCGAGAGACAGATGAACTTGTAGAACGTGCCCGCCGAGGTGACCCGCTTGGTGAACTGGGCCAGCGTCGAGGCCATCAGCGCGATCCCCAGGGTGCCGAGGATGAAGGTGAACGGCGAAGAGATTCCCGCCTTGCCCGCGATCAGGGCCGAGATGAAGATGACCCCGATCGTCGGGGAGATGAACGCCAGCGACATTGCCAGCGCGCTTGGTAGCCCCAGCGCGTTGCGCTTGAGTTCGTTCTTCGATTCCGCCTGCACTGCGTGTTCAGCGACCATGGGCCCCTCCCGGGCAAGACTTGAACGTTGCACCGCGGCCGACAGGTAGCCAGCGGGCTGTGGGGATGATTCTGCGGGACTGCATGCAAAAGTCAATACCTTCTTGCATGCCAATTTGTGTGCAGTGTGTTTCACGCAGGTAACCCAGCCGTTGGTGCCCCCACAGAACTGTGCCAAACCGCCGACAGCAGCCCAAAAGCGGCTCAAAGCTTATGAGCCCGGCCGTGCAGTCGATAGGAACGTCAGACGGCCCGTCCGGGCCCGGATGAGGCGCTCGACCGGCGGTCCGGTGCGAGAAATGACGATGCGAGAGAAGACGATGCGAGCAGGAGTGTGATGGCTGAGCAGAACGGCATCGCGGCAGTGTCGACATCGGTCACGTCAGCGACGCCGAGCGAGGCCGCAGCTGTGACGCCGTTGGACAATGTTGCTTCGAAGAGACCTGAGGCGCTGCGGCTGGACGCGCTACACAGCTTCGGTGTGCTGGACTCCGAGCCGGAGCGGGCGTTCGACGACCTCGCTGGGCTCGCGGCGCAGCTGTGCGGCACGCCGATGGCCCTCGTGAGTCTGGTCGACTCCGACCGGCAGTGGTTCAAGTCGCACCTGGGCATCGACCTGTGCGAGACCGAACGTGAGGCGTCGTTCTGCGCACGTGCCCTGGACCGGGTCGATCCGCTGGTCGTCCCGGACACCCATCTCGATCCAAGATTCGTAGACAACCCGCTGGTCACCGGCGAACCGTTCATCCGCTTCTATGCCGGGGCACCGCTGATCGCCGACGGGCACACGCTCGGCACCCTGTGCGTGTTGGACACCGTGCCGCGAGAGCTCACCGCGGTGCAGCTGGGTCAGCTGCAGACCTTGGCCAGACAGGTTGTCAGTCAGCTTCAGTTGCGCCGCCATTCGCAGGAGCTGGCGCAGGAATTCCTGCGTCGGGCACGCGCTGAGGCAGACCTGCGGACGCAGCAGGCCCTGCTGGGCGATTTGCTGGCGCACACCGATGTCGCCGTGTACGTCAAGGATCTCGACGGGCGTTTTCTGCTCGCCAACGAGGCCACCCGGCTGCGGACCGCCCCTGGCGCGCCCGGTCTGCTGGGGCTCACCGACTATGACGTCTTTCCCGAGCTGGCAGCAGACGTCTTCCGCCGCCACGACCGGGCAGTGCGCGATGCCGGCAGCACGCAGGTGTTCGCCGAGGAACTGCTGGACCACAACGGCCGGCTGCTGCAGTTCAGCACTACGAAGTTCCCACTTCACGACGACGCCGGTGACATCTACGCCATCGGTGCGATCTCGGTCGACGTCACCAGTCCCGAGGCGCAGCGTCGAGCGCTGGCAGAGTCCGAACAGCGGTGGCGGTTGCTCGTCGAGAACTCGCCGGTACCGGTGGCCGTGATCGGCGGCGACGGCCGATTCCGCTACGCCAATCCACGGGCACTGGACCTCTACGGCGTGCCGTGTCATGAGGACCTGACAACGATGCAGGCCCTGGACTTCGTGCCGCCGGCCGACCTGGCCGACACCCGGGCGCTGTTCTCACGGGTGCTGTCCGGGGTCACCGTCGTGAACCATCCCTGGGAACTCCGCCGGACGGACGGAACGCTCGTCTCGGTGGAGGTCAACGCCGCCGCCATCCAGTACGGCGGCTCGTCGGCGGTTCAGGTCGAACTGCGCGACGTGTCCGTCCAGCGCAAGGTCGAGGACGCCATCAGGCAGTCCGAGCAGCGTTTCAGGACCCTGTTCGACCAGTCACCGGTCGGCATGGTCGAGTGCCTTCCCGACGGAACGGTGATCGACGTCAACGTTCAGATGTGTCGGATGCTGGGCTACGCGCGGGATGAACTGATCGGCATGACCGCCAGCGACCTGCTGGCCGATCCAGCGGACGTGGCCGTGCAACAGGCCGACATCGACAGCCTGACCACGAGACCGTCCTACTTCGTGCGCCGTGACTACCGTTGCAGGGACGGCAGGGCCCTGCCCGTCCAGGTCGGTGTCGCGGTGTTACGCGACGGACGTGGTCAGGCCAGCCGCCTGTTGGCGACGGCCGCAGATGTCAGCGACCAGGTGACGGCCGAGCAGCTACTGTCCATCGCGCACGAGGAGCTTCGCCGACGCCAGATCTTCACCGACGCGGTTCTGGACAGCATCGACGTCGGCATCGTGGCGTGCGACGAGAACGCCAACCTGACGGTCTTCAATCGGGCGACTCAGGCCTGGCACGGCGTCGGCCTTTCCGAGACTGACGCCGCCTCGGACTCGGAGAACTTCGGCGAGTCCTTCGATCTGTTCGACGACGACGGCACCGTGCTGACTCCTGACCGGGTGCCACTGCTGCGTGCGCTGCGTGCCGGCGCCGTGGTCGGGGCAGAAATCGTGATCAGCCCGCACGGCCGCCCTGCCACGCGGGTGCACTGCTCAGGCCGGTCGATGACCGACGCGGACGGTCGGCTGCTCGGCGCGGTCGTCGCCATGACCGACATCACGGCCACCCGAGCCCAGCAGTTGGCCCTGCAGTCCAGCGAGATGCGCTTTCGGGCGACCTTCGACAACGACCCGGCGGGCCTTGCCATGCTGACCCCGGACGCCCGGATAGTCCAGGCGAACAAGGCCTTTGCCGGCATCGTGCAGCTCGCGGAACCGCGGCTCTACGAGCTGCCCAGTGTCACCAGCCTGCTGCGTTCGGAAGATCGTGCGGGTTTCGACGAGATGCTTCGTCGTGCGCTACGCGAGGCCGGCCAACCAATCACCGCCGAACGCCAGCTGCTGAGCGCCGGCGGCACGCCGGTCTGGTGTCTGCTGACCGTGACCGATCTGCCCGACCCCGAGATGGGACGCTGCATCCTGCTGCAGGCCGAGGACATCACCCTGCGCAAGCAGGCCGAACAGCGCCTCACCCGTCAGGCGATGTACGACAGCCTCACCGATCTGCCCAATCGGGTCATGCTGCTCGATCGGATCGAGACCGCGATCGCCCGGCTGCAACGACGCGGTTCGAGCTTGCTCTACGCGATGTTCTGCGACCTGGACGGTTTCAAGGCAGTCAATGACACCTACGGCCATGCCGCCGGTGATCAGCTGCTGATCGACCTCGCGCGCAGACTCCGCACCACCCTTCGGCCGGCCGACACCCTGGCGCGCCTCGGTGGCGACGAGTTCGTAGTGCTGTGCGAGGACCTGGCCAACCCGGACGAGGCTGCTGCCATCGCACGTCGGATCGAGGCGGTGGTCTCGGAACCGTTCGACTGGAACGGTCATTCGTTGTCGGTGACCGCGAGCATCGGTATCGCCCGCGGCGGCAGCACCACCACTCCGGAAGAACTCATCCGGCATGCCGACACGGCGATGTATCAGGCGAAGCGGCTCGGCAAGGACCGTCACGAGATGTTCGACGAGGACATGCGTGCGCGCTCCACCAGCCGGGTGCGCATCGAATCCGCGCTGCGGCGGGCGCTGAGCGACGGGACCGTCGAAGCGCACTACCAACCGCTGGTCGAACTGGCCGGCGAGACCATCGTCGGCTTCGAGGCACTGGCTCGCATCCGGATGCCTGACGGTTCGCTGCTGATGCCCAACGACTTCATTCCGGTCGCCGAGGACAGCGGGCTCATCGTCCCGCTGGGCACCCAGATGCTCGCGACCGCCTGCGCCCAGATCGCCCGGTGGCGCGCCAGCACCGGCACCGCACTGGCGCTGTCGGTGAACCTGTCAGCGCGTCAGGCGGCCCGGTCGGATCTGGATGAGGTGGTGCTGGGTGCACTTCAGCGCGCCGATCTCGAACCCTCGGCGCTCTGCCTGGAGCTGACCGAATCCGTGCTGCTGGAAGCGGGCCGTTCCACCTTGAACAAGCTGGAGGCGCTGCGCGATCACGGCATCCAGATCGGTATCGACGACTTCGGCACCGGCTACGCCTCGCTGCGCTACCTACGGCAGTTGCCGGTGTCGTTCCTCAAGGTCGACCGGGAGTTCGTCTCACGCATGACCACCGACCGTCATGATGCGGTCATCGTGCAGACCGTCATGCGGCTGGCCGCGGATCTCGACCTGCGCTGCGTGGTGGAAGGCATCGAGACCCGCGAACAGCTCGCACTGCTGAACACCGAAGCCGCCTTCGGTCAGGGCTACCTGTTCGGTCGCCCCTGCGATGCCAGGGCG
>JBBQFE010000232.1:0-5389 GCA_038321605.1 Mycobacteriales bacterium
TGCCGTGCTGGGAGGTCGTGTCGTCCGCGCAGTGGTCCTGATCGCTCGGGTAGACGACAGTGCCCGCGGCGCCGAAGTGACCAGCGCCGATCTCGGCCGACAGATCGAGGAACCCCATGTCGACGATGCCGATCTTGACACCCGCTCCCCCGTTGCCGGTGTTGCCGTTGGTGGCCCAGTTCTGGGCACCGGAGGCGACCACTCCCTGGCTGGTGACACCCGCGTCGAGCGCGACCGCACGTACCGGCTGGCTGACCGAGGCGACTCCGGGCTGCGCGGCCAGGCTGCGCAGCGTGCTCGGCGCGACCGCCGCCGCCACCGTGCCAGCTGCCTGCGACACCACCCGGCCGCCGGCTGCGCGGACCGCGGCTGCCGCGTGCGAGCCCGCCACCGAGACCTCAACCCGACCATCGCGCTGCAGGGCCACCTTGGGTTGGCTGGCGATCGCGGAACCGGCGACACCTGCCAGCTGGTTGAGGGAAGGGTCGAGCCGGGCGATGTCGGCCTGCTTGGCGACCAGGGCGTCATGCGCTGCAAGCCCGGCGGTGAAGTCGGTGGCACGGGCGGTGGCCGGCAGCGCGGCGTGCTGCAGCCGGGCCCCCGGCGACAGCGGTGTTGCCGGAGACGGCGCTGCGGGGGACGGTGCTGCGGGAGACGGTGCTGCCTGAGACGGTGCTGCGGGGGCCTTCGGCGCTACCGGAGTCGCGCCGGCCAGCGGCAGCAGCACGGCTCCCGCCAGGGCTGTGCAGACGACGACCACACCGAGTCGGGCGAAGGATTTCAAGGTATGTCCTATGTGAGATTCAGGTTATTGCGGAGCGTACCTGATTCGTGACTCAGTGTGAACGCGCTCGACGACTCAGATCCTAATCGCGGTGAGCGGCGCCAGCCAGCCGGAAGGCCCATCCACCGCGCCGACGAACGGGCCTGCGCCGTGCTGGCCAGCCAGCCCGACCTCAGCCCAGGTCCCAACGGTGCCGCACGATGGCCACCGGCGTCGGCACCCCACGGTCCTGATCACGGAGCACCGCCCGGCGCGCCTTGAGCCACCACCTGACCATCTGCAGCAGACCGAGCACCTGCACCGCGACGGCCACCGCGAACGCGTACCGGTAGGCGTGGGTGTCCACCTTGCCGAAGGCGTCCAGGGTCCAGCCGATGCCCAGCGAGCCGATGATCCCCGCCACGAAGCCACCCACATTCACCACCCCGGTCGCGGTGCCGACGATGGACGGCCCGTTGTAGTCACGGGCCAGCGCGAAGCCGATCGCGGAGACCGGACCACCCAGGCCGGTGACCAGCACGACCAGGATCAGCAGCGGATGCGGGATGTGACCGGCGTAGCCGGCCAGCAGGGCGTACCAGCCGAGCACCGTCGCCGAGCAGACGCCGATCGCGGTTGGTACCCGGGTCGCCGGGAACCGCCCGGTGAGGTAGCCGATCGCGGGGCTCGCCACGGTGCTGACGAGCACGGTCGCCAGCAGCATCTTCGACGCGGCATCGCGGCTGAACCCCTGTCCCTCCACCAAGAAGGGGACGCCCCACAGCACCCCGAAGGTCAGCGACGTCGACATGGCGGTGAAGTGCACCCAGAATCCCGCCCGGGTGCCGGGCATCGACCAGGCGGTGCCTACCCGCCGCCGCACACTGGCCAGCGACGCCAGCAGGGCGGCGACTTCTTTCGGCCGGTGTTGTACCGGCGCCGAACGGGGCAGCAGCACGAAGACGCCGATCCCGCTCAACACCGACAGACCACCGGCCGCCAGAAAGGTGGGCGTCCAGCCGGCAGCGCGCAGTACGGAGGCGAGCGGCAGAGTCGCAGCGACGTTGCCCACGGTGCCGAGCATGCCGGTGATCGCCACCACCAGCGGGTAGCGGCGCGGGCCGAACTGACCGGCTGCGAAACGGAGCACGGAGACGAACGTCAGCGCGTCCCCGAGGCCGAGCATGGCCCGCGCCAGAAGCGCCAGCGGGTAGCTCTCCACCACGGCGAACAGAATCTGGGCGGCCCCCATCGTCGCCGCCGCGACGAGCAGCAGCCGACGCGGCCCGTACCGGTCCACCAGGATGCCGGTGGGAATCTGCATTCCCGCGTAGACGCCCAGCTGCAGCAGCACGAAGATGCTCAGCTGGCTGGGACTGATGCCGAACCGAGCGGTTGCCTGCAGCCCGGCCACACCCAACGAGGTGCGATGGAAGACCGCGACCAGGTACACCGCCACCGCGACACCCCAGCGCCGGATCGCCACCGCCCGGCTGGCCGGCAGGGTCCTCACCGCAGGCGCGCCACCCGCTTGCACCGGCATCAGCCGGACGCGTCGATGACCCGGCCGCGCAGCACGATCCGGCGGGGCCGGTGCAGGGTTGCCAGGTCGACGCGCGGGTCGGCGTCGTACACGATCAGATCTGCTTCGGCGCCCTCTTCCAGGCCGCGGTAGCCGAGCCATTCCCGCGCACGCCACGATGCCAGCGCGATGACCTCGGGTTGCGGGATACCCGCATCGACCAGGGCCGCGATCTCCTGTCGCACCAGGCCGTGCTGCAGGGAACCGCCGGAATCGGTACCCAGGTGGATCCGCACACCTGCCTCGAAGGCCCGGCGGACCCGTTCGCGCGAGGTCGCCAGCAGCGAGCGCATGTGCGCTGCGTAGACGGGGTACTTTGCCTCCCCCTGCGCTGCGATGTCGTCGAAGGTGTCGATGTTGATGAGGGTCGGCACGACCGCGATGCCCCGGCGGGCAACCTCGTCCAGCAGGTCGTCGGTCAGCCCGCAGCCGTGCTCGATGGAGTCCACGCCGGCTCGGATGAGCCCCGGCAGCGCGTCCTCGCCGAATACATGGACGGCGACCCGAGCGTGCAGTTCATGGGCGCGGGCGACCGCTGCTGCCAGCACGTCGTCGGGCCAGACCGGCTCCAGGTCCGATTCGGCGCCCTTGCTCCGGTCGATCCAGTCGGCCGCGATCTTGACCCACCCGTCGCCGGCGGCGGCCTGCCGTTCGACCGCCGCCACCAGGCCTTCGGGCTCCACCTCCACGCCCAGGTTGCGGATGTAGCGCCTGGGACGGGCGATGTGCCGGCCGGCACGGATCAGCCTGGGCAGGTCTTCGCGGGCCTGTACCGAGGTGTTGTCGACCGGCGAACCCGCGTCGCGCAGCAGCAGCGCGCCGGCATCCCGATCCGCGATCGCCTGGGCCGCCTGGATCTCCGGTTCGGAGTGGAATCCGTCCGGGGACATCCCGACATGACAGTGCGCGTCGGCGAAACCGGGGATCACCCAACCGCCGTCGGCGATGGTGTCGGCGTCGGCCACGGGGGTGAAGCTGAGCCGGCCGCCGACGATCCAGGCATCACGCTGGGTCTCATCGGGCAGAAAGATGCCCCGCAGGTGAAGGGCATTCATCAGCGGCGGCGCTTCGCGGTACCGAACAGCGAACGGGTGATCTCCCGCCCCAGGACGGTGGCCGCCGATCGGGCGAAAGACTTGAAGGCCGGCGAGGAGAGCACGCCGGCCACCGCGCCCTCGACAGCTACCCCCGCGCCGTGCTGCTGCTGCGCGGGAGCCTGCGAAGCGGGTGGCGTCGTGGGTGACTGCGCGCCGGTGGGCGCAGCCGGGACCGGAGCCGGGGCCAGCTTGGCGGCCAGCAGCTCGTACGCCGATTCACGGTCCACCGCGGTGCCGTACTTGGGCTGCAGACTCGATCCGGCCACCGCCTGCGCCTGTGCGGCGGGGTCGATCTGGGCCATCAGTGACCGCGGGGCGCGCAACCTCGTCCAGGCCACCGGGGTCGGGGCACCCCGATCGGAAAGCACGGTCACCACCGCCTCGCCGGTACCCAGCTGGGTCAGCAGCTCGTCCAGCTTGTAGTCCGCGGTCTTGGGGTAGGTGCGGACGGCCTTGGCGAGATTCGTGGCGTCATCCGGGGTGAAGGCCCGCAGGGCGTGCTGGACCCGGTTGCCCAGCTGGCCCAGCACACCGTCGGGCACATCGGCCGGCACCTGAGTGACGAAGAAGATGCCCACGCCCTTGGACCGGATCAGCCGCACCGTCTGGGTCACCTGATCCAGGAAGGCCTTGGAGGCACCGGTGAACAGCAGGTGGGCCTCGTCGAAGAAGAACACCAGCTTCGGCTTGTCCAGGTCACCAACCTCGGGCAGCTCGTGGAACAGGTCGGCCAGCAGCCACATCAGGAACGTCGAGAACATGCCCGGCTTGTCCTGGACCTGCGCGAGTTCCAGGGCCGAGATGATCCCGCGGCCGTCCGGGGCGGTCCGCATGAGATCCGCCGGCTCCCACTCGGGCTCGCCGAAGAACACATCGCCGCCGTTGTTCTCCAGGGTGATCAGCTCACGCAGGATGACACCGGCGGTCGCCTTGCTGAGTCCGCCGATGCCTGCCAGGTCGGCCTTGCCCTCATCGGAGGTCAGGTAGCTGATCAGCGCCCGCAGATCCTTCAGGTCGAGCAGGGCCAGCCCGGCGCTGTCCGCGTAATGGAAGATCAGCCCCAGCGAGGACTCCTGGGTCTCGTTGAGGTCGAGGATCTTCGACAGCAGCACCGGACCGAACGCGGTCATGGTCGCGCGCACCGGCACGCCGGTTCCCAGGCCGCCCAGGGCCAGGAACTCCACCGGGTACGAGGCGGGAGACCAGTCGTCGCCGGTGTCGGCAGCGCGTTGAGTGATCCGGTCGCTGGTCGCACCGGCCTGGGCCAGCCCGGACAGGTCGCCCTTGATGTCGGCCACCACCACCGGCACCCCGTGGGCGGAGAGCTGTTCGGCCAGTCCCTGCAAGGTCTTGGTCTTTCCGGTGCCGGTCGCCCCGGCGATCAACCCGTGCCGGTTCAGCATCCCGAGCGGGATTCGCACCCGCGCGTCGGCGTGGGCCGTGCCGTCGAGCACCACCGATCCGAGCTCCAGGGCAGGGCCGTCGAAGGCGTAACCGGCGGCGATGCGACCAGCGACCTCGGCAGGGCTGTCGGCCATTCTGTGCTGCTCCTTACTGCTCGGGGAACTCGAGTCCTTACTGCTTCGGGAACTTGAGCTTGCTGAGGTCGGGTAGCTGCGTTCCCGCGGGCAACTGGCCGAGCCCACCGAAGCCACCGGGCACACCGCCGACGGCGCCACCGGGCAGCCCGTTGCGGGCAGGAGCGCTGCCAGTGGATCTGGTCTGCGAGGAGCCGCGTCCGGCCTGCTTGTTCTTGCCCTTCTTGGGAGCCTTGCGTCCCTTGGCGTTGCGTGCATTGCGACGCGCCCCGGGCATGCCCATGCCACCGGCCATCTGCATCATCATCTTGCGGGCCTCGAAGAACCGGTCGACCAGGTTGTTGACCTCGCTGACGACCACCCCGGACCCATTGGCGATCCGCAATCGCCGGGAGCCGTTGATCATCTT
>JBBQFE010000233.1:0-5358 GCA_038321605.1 Mycobacteriales bacterium
TGGACGAGATCATCACCCGCACGTACACCCTCGAGCAGGTGAACGAGGGCTATGACGACCTGCTCGCCGGCAAGAACGTCCGCGGGGTCGTCATCCACGAGCACCCGTGAGCTCTGCGGCTCTCAACGGTGAGGCCGCTGCCCTCAGCAGTCAGGACTCCGCAGCCGGGCCGGGCGAGGTTTCGCCCGGCCCGGTGCCGGTCAGCAGGCAGCCCAGCCGGATCATCGGCCGCGAACGCGAGGTGGAACTGCTGGAGGCGGCTCTGGGCAGCGGCGCGCACGTGCTGCTCGAGGGGCCGCCCGGTACCGGGAAGTCGACGCTGCTGCGCGAAGTGGCTTCCGGGCGGCACGTGCCGTTCGTACTGGTGGAAGGCAATGCCGAGCTGACACCGGCCCGGTTGGTGGGCAACTTCGATCCCGCGCTGGTGCTGGCCAAGGGCTATAAGCCCGAGATCTTCGTCGACGGCCCGCTCGTCGAGGCGCTGCGCACCGGCGGGTTGCTCTACGTCGAAGAACTGAACCGGGTTCCCGAAGAGACTCTGAACGTGCTGCTCACCGTGATGTCGGAGAGTGAGTTGAATGTTCCCCGCCTCGGCCGGATCGCCGCCGCCGATGGCTTTCGGCTGGTGGCGGCGATGAATCCGTACGACGCGGTAGGCACCGCCCGGATCTCTTCGGCGGTGTATGACCGGACCTGCCGCATCACGATGGACTACCAGAGCCAGCAGGCCGAGTGCGACATCGTGACCCACCGGTCGGCAGCCTGCGACGAGGCCTGGCGGGTGCAGGCTGTTCGGCTGGTCCGGGCCACCCGAAGCCACCCGGACATCAGGGTCGGTTCGTCCGTGCGCGGTGCCATCGACTTCGTGGGGATCGCCGTGGAGTTGGCACGGCTGCGCGGCAGACCGGCCACCGACTGGCAGGCCGGGTTGGACGCCGCCCTCGTTGCCCTGTCGGGTCGGATCAGGTTGCAGGAATCCTGCGCGGCTTCGGCCGAGACCGTCATTCGAAACCTGTACTGCGACGTCTTCGGCGCCGCTCCGGAGGACGTCGGCGGTGATGAGCCGGGGGAAGCCTGACCCCGCCCGGTGGGGCGGGGGGCGATACCGAGCAGGCACAACGCAACAAGCGTGATGCCAAGAGTGGTCGGCCCGCGGGGCGGACCACCGGCCGGGCGCAGCTTGCCAGGCACCGCCACTTCGCCGAGGTGTCACCGGAGGTAGGCACACTGGACGATCAGGCGTTGCAGGCGGCGGTTGCCGAGGACGCGGACGCTGCGCTGGCCATGCTCGCCGACATGATGACCGCGACGGATGAGAAGTTGCGGGCTGCGGTGCAGGCGGTAGCGGCGCGCCTGGTGCTGGATCGCAGCAGGGTCGGCCCGGCCCGCCGCCGTGGCACCGGCAGGCCCCGGCGGGTGCCGGCCGACCGCGGTGGCGACCTGGACCTGGACGGCTCGATGGATGCGATCGCCGGCTCGCTGGCCGCCGGCCGGTCCCCGTCGCTCGACGAACTCGTCGCTCGCGACTGGGGACGACCGGAGCTCGCGCTCGCGCTCGTGATCGACAGGTCGGGCTCGATGAACGGGCCGCGGCTGGCGGCCGCAGCGGTGACTGCTGCCGCCTGCGCGACCCGGACCCCAGACGAGTACGCGGTGCTCGCCTTCGACCGCGATGTCGAGGTGATCAAGTCGATGTCGGCGACGAGTACCCCGACTGACACCGTCGACAAGGTGTTGCGGTTACGGGGACACGGCGTCACCGGACTGGCGAAAGCCCTGGCAGCGGCGGCATTCGAGCTCAGCTCGGCCCGGGCCGGCAGGCGGGTGGTGGTGCTGCTGTCGGACTGTCGGGCCACCGACGAGCACGACCCCCGGGCCGCGGCTGGCGCGCTGGAGAACCTGGTGATCCTGGCCCCCGCGGACGACTGCGCAGAGGCCGCCCGCCTGGCAGCGCTGACCGGCGCACGCTTCGCAGCCATGGACAATGCCCTCAGCGCACCGGCGTTGCTCGACGAACTGCTGGACTAGCCGGTTGGACTCGTCCGGACGTACCGGCTCGGTCGGACTCGTTTCGACGTACCGTCCCGCACGGGTCCGGCACCCGTCAGCTGGCGGACTTTCGCCTGCGAACGTTGAGGGTTTCCAGTAACCGCAGCCACACCTCGCTCACTGTCGGGTAACTCGGTACGACGTGCCACAGCACGCTCACCGGAATCCTGGCCACGATCGCCATCGTCGCGGAATGGGTCAGCTCCGCGATGCCGGTGCCGACGAAGGTGACCCCGAGCAGCACGTCGGTGTCGGAGTCCACCACCATCTTGGCGCGGCCTAGATAGTTCTCCCGCAGCACGTAACTGCCCGCGAGGGCCGCGAGGTCGTACTCCACGCATTCGACGGTGAATCCGTGCTCGCGGGCCTCAGCCTCGGTCATCCCCGCTGAACCGACCTCGGGATCGGTGAACGTCACCTGCGGCACCTGATGCTCGCGGTCCACCACATCGGTGTGGATGCTGTACGGACCCTCCTCCAGTGCCCTGCCGGCAGCTCTGGCAGCGATCACCTCGCCGACGATGCGCGCCTGGTACTTGCCCATGTGGGTCAGCAGGGCCTTGCCGCACAGGTCCCCGATCGCGTAGAGCCAGTCACCGTCCACCCCCTGCACGCCCTGATGCTCGTCCACCGAGACATAGCCACCGGGTGTGAGGCCGACCGATTCGAGCCCGATGTCGTCGCTGTTCGGCCTGCGTCCCGCGGCGACGATGATCTCGTCCGCGGTTACCGTCGCGCCGTCGGAGAGCGTCACGGTTACCGGGCCACCGCGAAGGCGCCCCACCGCCGCTTCCCGCGGCTCGTCCCGCCGGACCTCGGTCACCCGGGTGTCGAGCCGGACGTCGATGCCGGCCTCGACGAAGCGCTGCGCCACCAGTTCGCCGGCGAACGGCTCGTTCTTGGCGAGCAGGCGTGGTGCACCTTCGATGACGGTGATGTCGGCGACGCCCAGACCGTGCAACCAGGTCACTGACTCACAGGCGACCACACCGCCGCCGACGACCACGACCGAACGCGGGATCTCGTGCAGGTTGGTCACATCCCGCGACGTCCAGGGCAGCGCTTCGCGTAGCCCGGGCACCGGTGGCACCAGGGCCGAGCTGCCGGTGTCGAGCACGACGGCGTGCCGCGCGGTGAGGATCCGGGTGGTTCCGTCAGCGGCCGTCACCGCGACCGAGCGGGTCCCCCGAAGTCGTCCGTAGCCACGGATCACGTCGATGCCGACGCTGAGCGCCCAGTCGATCTGGGACGTGTCATCGAGCTGGTTCACCACCTTGTCGCGACGGGCCAGCACCGCCTGGGCGTCCAGTTCGCGGCCCACGAGCAGCTCGGCCAGTCCCGGCAGGTCGCGGGCAATGGCCAACACCTCGGTTGGTCTGAGCAGCGCCTTGCTGGGCATGCAGGCCCAGAAGGAGCACTCACCACCGAGCAGCTCGGCCTCGACCATCACCACCTCGAGTCCGGAGAACTGGCTGGCGTACTGAGCCGCGTTCTCACCGGCGGCAGCGCCGCCGAGGACGATGACATCCCACTCCGAACGATCCGGGTCCACCGCTGCCGCCATCGCCGTCGCCTCTTCCGCTGTTCTCGAGCCCACCTGATCAGGACACCTACCTTACGATCGGCGACAACTCAGTCCCGGCCCCCGCTTTCACCTGCAGCGAGTCGCGCGCGCCGGCGAGCCTCTTCTGCCCGGCTGTAGGTTTCCGAGGCCGACTTCAGCGCCTGCTCGCTGGCGGCCAATCGCTGCTGTGCCGAGGACAACTCGCCCTCGAGTCGACGCACCGGTTCCGCCGCGCGCGCCTGGGCCTGTTCTGCCGCGGACTGTCGCATCCGGGCCCGTGCCGCTGCGGTGGTTGCCTCCGCCGATGCCGCTCGCAGCAGAGCCCTGTCAGCGGCGTCCCGCTCCGCGGCCTCCCGCGCGGCTGTGTCTGCTTCGGCTGTGTCGGCTTCGGCTGTGTCGGCTTCGGCTGTGTCGGCCTCGGCTGTGTCGGCTGTGTCGGCTTCGGGAGTTTCCCTGCCACCGACCAACTCGCTCCGGTCGGGCACCGGCCGGAGCCGACCGGCACGCCGGGGCGGTACCGACACGGCATGGGTCAGGTCGACCTCGCCGAATCCGCTGTAGCTGAGGGCGGTGGTCAACCTGCCGGACAGGACCGCCGCCTCCGTAGCCGGATCGGCGATCGCAGCCTCGAAGGTCTCACGGACCTGCTGTCGCACCGGGTCCGTGATCACTTGGCCGGCTGCGGAAGCGATGGTGTCCACGCGATGCACCACCGCACCCAGTACCTGCTGGCGTTCGGCGCTCAGCCCGCGTAGCTCCGCGCCGCGCAGTTCGCGCTGCGCGGATCGCAGCCGCTGCGCCACCGACCGCAGCTCGGCCAGTTCGGCAGGCTCGGCCCGAACTGTGGCATTGACCAGCCAGGCCGCGAGAATCGGCTTGCGCAGGGCGGCAATCTCCCGCGCGAGCCCGCGGTCCTTCCGCCCCCGGGCCTCGGCCACCAGGGCGGTGCGTCGGGGCATGAACTCCTCGGGCGGCAGGGCATACAACTCCTCGGCGGCCTGGTCCAGACCCTCGGACACGGGTTGATCGATCACGCCAGGTCGAGGACCAGTGGTGCGTGGTCCGACGGGCCCTGACCCTTGCGGGTATCCCGGTCGACCCAGACATCCGTCGCGCGGCCGGCCAACGCGCCGTTGGCCAGGACGAGATCGATGCGCATGCCCCTGCCCTTCTGGAATCCCAGCTGTCGCATCTCCCAGAACGTGTAGGGCGGCCTGCTGTCATCGGGCGCCGCCGAGGCCCGCGGCTGCAGATCGGCGAGTACGGGCTGGCCCGACGGTGACTGCAGCGCGGCAAGCGCCTGCCGTTCCTGCGACGACACGTGGGTCCTACCTTCGAATGCCGCGATGTCCCAGACATCGACGTCGTGTGGCGCGATGTTGAAGTCGCCCAGCAACCCGTACGGATGATCGGGCCCGAGGGACGCCAGCTCGGAGGCCACCTGCGTGCGGAGGGTCTGCAGGAAGCCGAGCTTGTAGGCGTAGTGCGGCTCGGTCAGACCGCGACCGTTGGGGACATACAGCGACCAGAGCCGGACACCGTCGATGGTGGCACCGAGTGCGCGGGGCTCGGTCACCTCGTCGAATGTCGGCTGGTCGGTGAGGCCGTACGTGACGTCATCCAGTCCCAGCCTGGACAGGATCGCCACTCCGTTCCAGCGCCCGGAACCCAGGTGGGCCGACCGGTAGCCGAGCGCGCTCAATTGGTCGGCGGGCCAGTCGGCGTCGGTGGACTTGGTCTCCTGC
>JBBQFE010000234.1:0-5349 GCA_038321605.1 Mycobacteriales bacterium
CTGGCTGCGGAACGGGCCGCGGTCACTGCCGAACTGGTGACCACCTCAGACCCTCGACCGCTGGCGACCCGCGGACCCACCGGTTCGAACCGGGTCGCCGTGGAGGCCGGCCTGCGGGCGCTCACTGTGAACGGCAGGCGCAGCGCCGCCCGGGGCCGCGGTCCTCGTTCTGGCGCCGGCACAGGGCTGGCGCGATCTGCTGCCAGGTGAACGCATCCGGCTGGAGGCCCGGCTGCTGCCACCGCGTGCCGACAACCTGTTGGTAGCGACCCTGTCTGCTGACTCGCCGCCCGAACGGATCGCGCCTGCGCCCTGGTGGCAACGCTATGCCGGTTCGGTGCGCGCCGGGCTTCGGCGGGCCGCCGGTCCGCTGCCGCCGCTGCCGCGTGGGCTGCTGCCGGGCCTGGTCCTCGGCGATACCAGCCAACTCGACCCGGTGCTGGCTGAGCGGTTCCGGGTGGCCGGACTGACTCATCTGGTGGCGGTGTCGGGCACCAACTGCTCGATCCTGGTCGGTGCCGTGGCGCTGGCGTTGCGCCGGGCCCGCGCGTCACCGAGGACGATCGCGGCGCTGTCGATGATCGTGCTCGTCGGTTTCGTAGTCGTCGCCAGGCCGTCGCCGAGCGTGCTGCGGGCAGCGGTGATGGCCGGTATCGCACTGGCCGGGCTGGCTACCGGCCGACAACGCTCGGCCCTGCCGGTGTTGGCGGGGGCGGTGTTGTTGCTGCTGGGGTACCAGCCGGCGTTGGCAGTGGACCTGGGCTTTGCACTGTCGGTGTCCGCCACTGCCGCGTTGTTGCTGATCGCACCGGGGTGGGCTGCGGCACTTCGCCGTCGGCGGGTCCCGGCAGGTGTCGCCGAGGCGCTGGCGGTCGCTGCCGCGGCCCATCTGGTGACCGCGCCGATCGTGGTCGGCATCAGCGGGCAGCTGAGCCTGGTGGCGATCCCGGCCAACATGCTCGCCGAACCAGTGGTCGCGGCCGCCACCGTGCTGGGTGTGCTCGCCGCGCTGCTGTCGGTCTGCTGGCCGCCCGCCGCGGTGGCAGTTGCCTGGCTGGCCGGCTGGCCGTGTCGCTGGCTGGTGTGGGTCGCCGAACGGTTCGGCTCGCTCGCGGGCGCATCGGTGCCCTGGCCGGGCGGGTCGGCCGGCGGCATCGCACTCGCCGTGCTCACCGTCGCGTTGTTGACGCTGGCCCGTCGCAGCCGGCCGCGAACGTTGCTCGTGATCGCGCTGATCGTTGCGGTGGTGATCCAGATCCCGGTGCGGTCGGTGATCATCGCGTGGCCGCCGGCCGGTTGGCTGATAGCGGCCTGCGATGTCGGTCAGGGCGATGCGCTGGCCATCTCGACCGGCGGGCACTCGGCGGTGGTGATCGACGCCGGCCCCGACCCGATCGCGGTCGATCGATGTCTACGTGGGCTCGGCGTCACCCGCGTACCCCTGCTCGTGCTCACCCACGACCACCTGGACCATGTCGGCGGCCTTGCCGGGGTGCTGCACGATCGCGTGGTGCAGCGGGTGCTCGGGTCACCGTTGCAGGAACCGGCCGGTGGCCGGGCCCTGGTCGCGGCGGCATTGGTGGGGCGCTCACCGCCGGTGGGCCAGGTGGTTCCCGGCAGCACGCTGTTCGCGGGCTCGGGAGCCGATCTGGTCCAGCTGGACGTGCTCGGGCCCAGCCATGTCTTCCACGGAACGCGCTCTGACCCGAACAATTCCTCGGTGGTGCTGCGGGTGCGCAGTCACGGTCGGACGATGCTGCTGCCCGGCGACGCTGAGGTGGAGGCCCAGGATGATCTGCTGACCCGCGGTGTCGACCTGCGGGCCGACATCCTCAAGGTCGCCCACCATGGCAGCGCCTACTTCGACCCGGCCTTCCTGAGGGCAGTTCACGCGTCCGTCGCGCTGGTCTCGGTGGGGCGCGACAACGATTACGGCCACCCGTCGCCGATGCTGCTCACGGCGCTGGCCCGGCTGGGCGTCCCGGCGCATCGCACGGACCTCGACGGCGACCTGATCGTCGCAGACCGGCGCGGTCGCCTCATCGCCTACGCGCGGTCGACCCGGTCCGGTAATGCCGACGGTGGAGCAGGCCCGCTCGCCCCCGACGTGGGATCATGGGGCGGTGCCGCCTGTTGCTGAGATTGCGCCGCTGAGCCTGGTTGTCGGTGACGAGGAGTTCCTCGTCAGCCGAGCGCTGGAGGACCTGCGACGCTCCGTGCTGGACGCTGAACCGGACGCCGAGGTTCACGAACTCGAGGCCGCCGCCGTCGATCCGGTCGAGATGATCCAGGTACTGAGCCCGTCGCTGTTCGGCGGCCGCCGGCTGATCATCATCAGGTCGGCACAGGACCTCACCGTCTCCATCGTCCAGGCCGTGCTACCGATGCTGCTCGATGCCGATCCCGAGACCTCGGTGGTGATCCAACATCTGGGGGCTGCCAAGGGCAAGGCGCTGCTGGACTCGGTGCGTAAGGCGGGCGCTGTGGAGATCCGTTGCGCGAAGTTGACCCGCGCCGAGGAAAGGCAGCAGTTCCTGCGCAACGAGGTGCGGCGATTCAACGGCCGGATGACCGCCGACGGCGCCGCCGCGCTCACCGACGCGGTGGGCAGCGACCTGCGGGAGATCTCCGCGGTGGTGGCGCAATTGATCGGTGACACCGGCGGGACCATCGATGCGGCAGCTGTTGCGGCCTATCACCGCGGCCGCGCGGAGGTGACCGGCTTCGCGGTGGCGGACGAGGCGGTCACCGGCAACGTGGCGGGAGCCCTGACGAACCTGCGATGGGCGCTGAACATCGGGGTGCCTCCGGTGCTCATCGCGGACGCGATCGCGGAAGGCGTGAGGGCGATCGCCCGGGTTGCAGCTGCTGGTCCTGGTGACCCCTTCACGCTGGCACCCTCGCTCGGCATGCCGCCGTGGAAGGTCAAGCGGGCGCGCGGCCAGGCTCGCGGCTGGTCCGAGGACGGCTACCGCCTGGCCCTGGCCATTGCCGCCACGCTCAACGCTGAGGTGAAGGGCGCGGCGGCCGACGCCGACTACGCCCTCGAATCCGCGGTCAGGCGGATCGCCCAGGTTCGTTCAGCCGGACGCTGACCGCCCAGGGGAGGCTTTCGCCAGCGGGACGCTGACCGCCAGGTGGAGCGGTTACCGCCCAGCGAGGCTGACCCGTAGTCGCATCGGGCAGCACAAAGCCCGCGGATCGGTCAGGCGACCGGTGCGCGGGCTCTGCGGAACGGCTAGATCAGAGAGCGTTGGCCCGCTGGGCCATGGCCGACTTCTTGTTGGCGGCCTGGTTGGCGTGGATGACGCCCTTGCTCACGGCCTTGTCGAGCTGACGCGACGCGTGCAGCAGGGCCGTCGACGCCTTTTCCTTGTCGCCGGCGTCAGCAGCGGTGCGGAAACCGCGGATGGCCGTCTTGAGCGCGCTCTTGACGCTCTTGTTGCGCAGCCGAGCGGCCTCATTGGTCTTGATCCGCTTGATCTGGGACTTGATATTCGCCACGAAGTTGCCTCTGTGCCTTAATCCGAAGGGGTCGATCTTTGGGTTGTGTCCGCCACCGCGAGCCGCGCTGCTGTGACCGACGAGGTACCGAACACTGTGATCAGCGTCCAGGTCCCTACCGTCGAGCGCACCAACCTGCAGGTGCAGACAACCTCGCCAGACTACCAGCGCGGTCAGTCAGCACCCAAATCAGTGCGCGCCCTCAACAGTGCGTCCGCTCGCGCGGCGGTGTGAAGGTCAGCCTCTGATGCTCACCAGTTCGTAGCGGGTGTAGAGAAACGTCCGCACGGCATCGGCTTCGGAGAGAATGTCGCCCACCGGGGTGTCCTCGGCCTCGTCTGAGCCGTAGGTCAGCGCGGCGCCGTCGGAGAAGTACACCGGGCTGTCCACCGGCGCGAGGTCGGTGAGCCGCACCACCACGTAGCGATCACCGATCTCGGCGATCAGCCCGGCGGCGTCTGCCACCGCCCCGGGCTCCTCGGCGGTGTGGACCGACAGCACCTGCTGCCAGTCGTCGTCCGCGCCCGGGGAGGTGTTCACCAGGTCACCTGCTCGCAGGCTGGTCGCGGGGATCCGGTACTCGGTGACTGCACGTGGGTCGGTGTTGGGTGTACTCATGCCGTCCATCGTCTCATTGGCCGACGGTTGCCGATGCAGCCGATCGCTCACGAGGCGATCGGCCGGGCTCGGGGGAGAGCGGCGACAGGTCAGTGAGCGACCGTGAACCGCCGGCCGTCGTGGGTCGGTGTCTCGATCTCGTCGACCATCGCCACCGCGAAGTCCTCGGCCGAGATGAAGTCGCCGGCCGGGCTGTCGTCGGCAGTGCGGTAACTGCCGGTGCGCTCGCCTGGCGCGATCACCGGGGCCGGTGACAGGTACGTCCACTGGCTGGTCAGGCCGAGCGCGATCAGCGCCTGCAGCGAATCCGCCGCGGCCACCGCTTCGGCCTTGTACAGCTCGGGAAACTCGGGGGTCTCGATCAGTCGCACCCCGGGGGCCGCCAGCAGCGAGCCCGCGCCGCCCACCACCGCCAACCGGGTCGGGCTCACGGCTTCGGCAAGCGCGGTGAGCGTGCCCGCGAAGCTGCCCGGGTCACCGCCCGGTTCGCGGCTGGGTCCGATGGCCGACACCACCACGTCGTGCGTCGCGGCCAGCGCAGCGACCGCCACCGGGTCGGTGGCGTCCGCGGTGATGGTGAGCACCCCGTCCGGATACGCGGCGGCCTGCTGCCTGCTCACCGACGTGACCTGATGTCCACGCGCCGCGAGTTCGGCCACGATCCGGGAACCGACCATCCCAGTGCCGCCCAGTACTGCCACCTTCATCTGCCCACTCCTGTTCTCCACCGCGTTCTGCAGGTGGTTAAGCTCACGGTAACCATTGGTTACCAATGACTTCAACGTAATGCAGGTACCCAGGAGTAACCATGCAGCCCACCAGAACCGTGCGGCCGGGCAGAGCCGCGCAGCCGAGCAAAGCCGTGCAGCAGTCCTCGCAGGTGTTCGATGACCGTGGAGATGCCTTCGATCCGAACTGCCCGACCCGGGTGGTGCTGGATCGGATCGGCGACAAGTGGACGGTGCTGGTCGTGTCCGCGCTGGCACCGGGCACCATGCGTTTCACCGAACTCCGCAGCCGGATCGGCGCGGTGGCGCCGAAGGTGCTGACCCAGACCCTGCGCGCGCTGGAGCGCGACGGCATCCTGACCCGCCGGATCTTTGCGGAGGTGCCGCCACGGGTCGTGTACTCGCTCACCGACCTGGTCAGGTCCCTGGCGGCGCCGTTCGACGTCATCCAGGACTGGGCGGAGGAGCCCGTGGGCGCGGTGGTCCGGGCCCGCAGCGC